>SBHH01000196.1 GCA_006226265.1 Alphaproteobacteria bacterium
GGATGATGGCCGGTTGCGCAATCGCGGGGCTCATCTTTCTCTTCATCGCTTATATTTCGGGCGTTGCAGCCTGGGATGCCTGGGTCCAGAGCGAGGTTATGTTCGGCGTCTTGAACTGGCCGATCTGGCCTTCAAAGGCGATCATTCCGATCGGCACTTTCCTTTTGGCATTACGCTGCCTTCATACCGCGGCTTGCTCCCTCTACAGGAAGATTGAGTTGCCGCAAGTCGAAACGCATCCGACAGAGGAATTTTAAGATGGTGGTTGCCGTTTCTATTGCCGCCCTGTTGATCCTTCTGGCTGTTGGATGTCCGGTGGCATTCAGCCTCGCCATTTCGGGAAGTCTTGGCCTGTATCTCGTTGGTGGAATGACGCTGTTGAACGGGATATTGCTGACGGCGCCTGCCTCCGCCATCGGCAGCTATGAATTTCTGACCATTCCCATGTTTCTCCTGATGGCGGAATTCATGATTGCAAGCGGTGTTTCAGGCTCGCTTTTCAACTGCATTGCCCGGTGGACCGGCCGCATACCGGGAGGGTTGGGTATCGCCACGGCGCTGACCGGGGCCGCTTTCGGCGCGATTTCCGGCTCAAGCACCGCGGCCGCAGCGACCTTGTCAACCACGAGTATTCCCGCCATGGTGCGCGAAGGTTATGAGCCGAGCTTTGCGAGCGGAATTGTCTCGATTTCCGGAACTCTTGCTATGTTGATTCCGCCGAGTGTAGCGATCATTTTTTATGGTCTCCTCAGCGGTTCAAGTGTGGCGGCCCTCCTGATTGCGGGGATTATTCCCGGACTTTTGGTCACGGGCGTGGTGATCACGACGATCTGGATTCTCTTATTCTTCAATCCGGCTCTCGCGAGAAACCGACAGGTTTATAGCTGGGCCGAAAAATTCAAGGCGTTGAAAGTGTCCGGGCCGTTTCTGGGGCTGTTCATGCTGGTAACCGGGCTGATTTATCTTGGCGTGGCGACACCGGTCGAGGCGTCCGCCCTTGGGGCCCTTGGCGCAATGGTGTTCACTTTCCTGAATGGCAGTCTCAGCTGGAAAAACATGCGCGCCGCGCTGGTGAACACGATTGTTACCTCTGCCATGATCGGACTTATCGTCATCTGTGCGCAGATATTCGGCTATTTCGTCACGGTGACACAGATTACCCAATCTTTGGTGGGGTTCGTGAACGGCCATGATCTCAGCCCGTATCTGGTTATCTTTTTTCTCGCTGTCCTTTATCTCATCCTGGGCTGCTTTCTGGATCAGATTTCGATCCTGATCCTGACCATTCCGATTGCCTTGCCTGTCGTTTTGCAGTTGGGATTTGATCCAATCTGGTTTGGTATCATCGTCATCCTGCTTGCAGAAGTCGGGATGGTGACGCCGCCAGTCGGTCTGAATGTTTTTATCGTCGCGAAAAAAACGGGGTTGCCTGTCGAGAAAGTATTTGCAGGGGTCTGGCCGCATGTCTTCGCCCATCTGGTCCTGATTACGGTGCTGATTTTGGTGCCGTCCATCATTCTCTGGCTTCCTAACACGATGGGGAAATAATGTTTGCGATTGAATGCGATAGCCACGGATGGCCGAGAAAACTTGAGCTCAGCGAGGTGCGAAAGCCCCTCCCGCAGCCCGGCCAACTTCTTGTCAAGGTTCGCGCCGCCGGTGTGAATTTTGCGGACATGCTGGTCATGGAAGGTGCTTATCAGGAAAAGCTGGAACCGCCTTTCATTCCGGGGGCGGAACTGGTCGGTACGGTCGTCGAGGTTGGCGCGGATGTAACAGGCTTCACCGTCGGAGATCAGATCATAAGCCAGGTTCCGTCCGGCGCCTTTGCGGAGTATGCGATTGTCGAAGCATCGCGGGCGGTTAAAACACCTGTGGCGATGGATATCCGCGATGCGGCCGGCTTTTATATCGCCTATGGAACGGCCTATTGCGGATTGATGCGGCGCGCGAGGTTTCAGACCCTTGAAACCGTTCTCGTAACGGGCGCTGGCGGCGGCGTCGGTCGGGCGACAGTCGATATTACGGCGGCTCTCGGTGGAACGCCTCTCGCGATTGCGGGAGGAAAAGAGCGCCGCGACGACCTTCTTCGCATTGGCGCAGAAGCAGTGTTCGACAGAGAGCCGGATGAATTGCGGCAAAAGGTTATGGACGCAACCTGCGGCAAGGGCGTTGACATTGCCCTTGATGTTGTTGGCGGTGAAACGACGCGTCAGCTTGTCCGCTGTCTTGCCTTTGAAGGCCGATTGCTGCTGGTGGGCTTTGCCGCAGGCAATGCCGCGAGCCTTCCTGCCAACCATCTGCTGGTAAAAAATGTCGATGTATCCGGATTTTACTGGGGGCCTTATCAGAGCCGGTTCCTGGAAGAAACCCGCCGGTCATTTGATCATCTGTTTCAGCTTTATGCGGATGGAAAGTTGCATCCGCAGCCGGCTCTTTCCTTCCCCATCGACAGGATTAATGATGCCTATACGGCGCTGCTGGAACGAAAACATTCAGGGAAAATAATATTGGAGGTAAGCCCGTGACCAATTCAGAAAAGGCCGTTCGTATCGAACGCAGTCAGGACAACCCTGCCTTGGCGGTTGTCAGTATCTGCCGATCCAAAGTGCGCAATGCCATCAATGACGCCGTGATCAACGGCCTGCTGGAGGCAGCCGAGGAACTTCGCAAGGACATGTCCGTGCAGGCCGTTATCCTGACAGGCGAGGGGGGCTTTTTCTCCGCAGGTGCGGATATTTCCACTTTCGGGAATATCGAGGATGAAAAGGACGTTAACCTCGTCCGTCATTCGGCCTATGAGGGAAAGCGGCTTTGTTATGAATGGGAAAACCTGCCGCAGTTGACGATTGCCGCGATCGAGGGCGGTGCCGTCGGCGGCGGCCTCGGTCTTGCGGTGAGCTGTGACTGGCGCGTTATGGCGTCGGATGCATGGGCCTTCGTGCCGGAAACCCGGATTGGCCTGAATTACGGCTGGTCTACCCTGCCACGGTTGACCAGCCTGATCGGACCTGCGCGGACCAAGACCATGTCCATTCTTTGCCGCCGTCATCCTGCGGCGGAATGCGAGAGCTGGGGGCTTGCAGACAGCGTTGTTCCGTCCGGCGGCGCGTTGGCGGGTGCCGTGAAACTGGCGGAGGAAGCATTGCGGGTTCCGCGCCTTGCCGCCCGTATCATCAAGCGGTCGGTCAACAATACGGCAAATGCGCTGCATGCGGCGACGAGCTACGCCGATATGGACGAGATGCTCGTCTGCATGACGGATCCGGAAGGAAACCGGGCGCGTGAAGATTTCATCAAGGGAACGGGAAAAGGAAAATAACAATGGAAAAGTGCCGTTTCGAGAATTTCCGTGTGGGAGATTATCTCGATGACCATGCGGAGAACTATCCTGATCGTCCGGCGGTTCGGGATTCACGCGCTGCGCTCAGCTATGCAGAGCTGAAAGAGGCCGTGGATAATACAGCCCGGGCGATGCATGCCGCTGGCGTAAAGACGGGCGACCGGGTTGCCATGCTCGCCCCGCCGCGGGTGGAGGCGCTGATCACTTTCTTTGCGGCTGCAAAGCTCGGTGTTATCTGGCTCGGCCTCAATCCGAAATATCAGCTCAATGAGCTCGACTATATTGTATCCGATGCCAAGCCAAGTCTGCTGTTCAGTATCGATACGCTCGATGGCCGGAACTATCGAAATGAAGTCGCCACCTTGCGGGAAAATCACCCGGGTATCCGGCTGAGCATCGGTCTTGATGCGGCCGGAAGCTATGAGGCTGATTTCCAGGAATGGATAAAAAGCGGTCCGGTTACGGAGGATTTGGTCAAAAGTCTGGCGGCAGTTCCGCTCAATACGCCCGCTCTTCTCGTCTACACCTCGGGTTCCAGCGGTAAACCGAAAGGCGTCATGCTTGGTCAGCGGGAATTATTAAAGCGCAGCCGGACACAAAATAACGAATTTCCGGTCAAACCCTATCCGAGGGTTCTTAACCCGCTGCCGATCAATCATATTGGTGGAATGCATTTTCTCTCGCTTTACACATTCGTAGGAGCGGGGACCATAACCCTCGCTGAAAAATTCCAGCCGGATGAGTTCATTTCTGCGATGGCCCTGAATTCAGTCAACATCGTTTTCATTTTGCCGACGATGTTTCAGATGATCGCCAATCGGCCAGCATATTCGCCGGACATTCTGAACAATCTACAATGGTTTGTCTTTTCGGGCGCAGCGATGCCGTCGGAATTTGTTGATCAACTATTCGCCGTGGAATGCGGTGTCGGGCTGACCTATGGCATGACGGAAACTTGCGGTTCCGTTACTTATGAAAAGAAAACGGGGAGCAATCAGGAAGTGCTGTGTAACACGATCGGCCATTCCACCCCATCCGGTGAAGTAAGGGTGATGCATAGCGACGAACGGGAATGCGCGCCCGGAGAAAGCGGCGAGATACAGGTTCGCGCGAAATATTGCATGCGAGGCTATTTCAACCGGCCTGAGGCGACGAAAGAAACATATACGGAAGATGGCTGGCTCAAGACCGGCGATATTGCGCGCATGCGCGAGGACGGGAATATCGAATTTGTCGGACGGATGAGCGAAATGTTCAAATCCGGCGGCTATAATGTCTATCCGCGGGAAATCGAGCTTGCCCTTGAGGAGCATCCGGATATCCAGCTTGCCGCCGTTATTGGAATTCCCGACAGGCTATATGCCGAGGTCGGCTGGGCCTTTGTCATTCCCCGCAGCGGCGCGGAGATGGACAAGGATATGATGAAGGCATGGTGTGCGGAGAGACTGGCTAATTACAAGATCCCCAAGCAGTTTGTCTTCTCGGCGGAGCTTCCCATGTTGCCCATTGGAAAAGTTGATAAAACCCGCCTGAAACGGGAAACCATTTCTGCGATTTCCTGATCGAGTTACA
>SBHH01000202.1 GCA_006226265.1 Alphaproteobacteria bacterium
ATAACTGAGGTTCAGGCCGTCTTCCTGAGGCGCGCATCAAGGCTCCAGCGACCGGCACCGTTTGCCGCGAGCACAAGGAAGCCGCCCGCGACGGCGAGATTCTTCATCAGCATGACCATTGCGACCTGATCGCCCGGAGCCATATGAAATATCAGTCCGGCGAGGATCGAGAAACCCGCCATCAGGATCGCGGCGATCCGGGTCTGCCAGCCAAACAGGATGGCAAGCCCGCCGCCGATTTCAAGCAGAATGACGAGCGGCAGCAGCATACCCGGCACGCCCATGGATTCCATATAGCCCTGCACCCCGGCATAGCCGGTAATTTTGCTGACCCCGGCAGGGATGAACAGGACGGACAGGAGAATGCGGCCGACAAGATCAACAACAGGTTTCAGATTTTCCATTTGGATACTCCGGAAAAAGGAATTGACAATCTGGCAATATATGTTCGCTAAATAGAATATAAATTGAATTAAATAGGCAATCCATGTCTAAATAATCGACATGTTAAAGACAACTCTCAACCAGTGGCGCATTTTCAGCGCGGTCGCAGAGCATGGCGGCTATCTGCAGGCGGCGGAAAAGCTGAACCGCAGCCATTCCTCGCTCCATCATGCGGTGGCGAAATTACAGGAGCAGTTGGGCGTTTTGCTTCTCACCGTCAGCGGACGGCAAATTGAACTCACCCCCATTGGCGAAGTAATGCAGCGGCGTGCGGCGCAATTACTGGAGGATGCGGAAAGGCTGGAGCAGCTCGCAAAAACCGTACATGAGGGATGGGAAACCGAAGTCAGTATTGCGGTCGAGGGCGTTTTCCCTAGCCCCCTTCTGACACGCGTTCTGAAGGCCTTTCACGCGGAGGGACATGAAACACGGCTCAAACTCGACAATGTGATCCTGAACGGTGCAGTCGAGGCGGTTCTGGAACGAAAGCGCGATCTCGTCATCACGCCGATCATTCCGCAAGGCTTTCTTGGCACTCCGCTGATGGAGGCACGTATGATCCCACTCGCCCATTCCGGTCATCCGTTGGTAACGGCTTCCCGTTCAATCGAAACGGAGGAACTCGCCCGCAGCCTGCAGATCGTCATCAGCGACCGGGCGAAAACCGCCCTGCCCGCGCCGATCGGCTGGCTGAAGTCGGAGCAACGCTGGACAGTCAGCGATTTTCATCAGGCGCGGGAGATATTACTTTCCGGCGTCGGTTTTTGCTGGCTACCTGTCCATATGTTCGAAGATGATATCCATACAGGCCGCCTCGCGACGCTTAACACCCGTGATCAACTGGAACTTCGCGTGCCATTAAGCCTCGTCATTCCGTCGCCTGACCGGCTCGGTCCTGCGGGTCAGCTTCTCGCCGATCTCTTCCGGAAGCTTTCGGCGGAAGAAGGTTAGCGCGCCTGGCTGTGATAGGCCTCGTTCGGCATCATGTCGATGGCCAGGGCCATGCGGTTGCTCATATTGAAGAAGCCGACGGTCGAGGCGATATCCCAGATATCCCGGTCGGTCCAGCCTACATCGCGAAGGGCCTGCCGGTCCGCCTCCTCCATCTCGTTCGGCGTTTTGGTGAGCTTATAGGCAAAATCGAGCATGGCTTTCTGCTTGTCGGAAATATCCGCCGCGCGGTAGTTCATGACCATCAACTCACCCAGCACCGGATCACCGGAAAGCTCCCGCACCGCCGCGCCATGGGCCGTCAGGCAATAAAAACACTGATTGACCGAGGAAACGGCGACCGCAATCATTTCGCGTTCCAGCTTGGAAAGCCCGCTTTCGCCCAGCATCAGATCGCCATACATATCCGAGAAAGCGCGGAGCTTCACCGCATCGAAGCTGTAGGACGCCAGCACATTCGGCACCATGCCAAGCTTCTCATCACAAAGCGCAAAATATTTCTGCGTCCCCTCGTCCAGTTCGTCGCGGGCCGGAACCGGAATATCAAGGGCATGAACATATTTGGGCTGATGGGACATGAGGCTCTCCTGCTCTTTCGATTGTTTTTATAAGTTTAGCCGATCTGGCCGCGGTGACGCAAAAGGTGGTCGGCGAGGACGCAGGCCATCATGGCCTCCCCCACCGGGACGGCGCGGATGCCGACGCAAGGATCATGGCGGCCCTTGGTCTGGATTTCCGTCTCCTCGCCGTGGATATCGACGGTATCACGCGGTTTCAGGATGGAGGATGTCGGCTTGACCGCGAAACGGACGACAACGTCCTGCCCGGTCGAAATACCGCCGAGAATGCCGCCTGCATGATTGCTGGTGAAGCGGGGACCATCTTCGTTTCCGGCGCGCATCTCGTCGGCGTTGGTTTCTCCGGTAAGCGCAGCCGTCGAGAAGCCGTCGCCGATCTCGACCCCCTTCACCGCATTGATCGACATCATCGCGGCGGCAAGGTCAGAGGAAAGCTTCCCGTAAATGGGGGCCCCAAGGCCGGCGGGTACGCCGCTTGCCACCAGCTCGATCACCGCGCCGACGGAGGAACCGCTTTTGCGAATTTCATCAAGATAGTCCGTCCAGACATCGACCATGGCCGCATCGGGGCACCAGAAGGGATTGTCATCAAGGATGGAAAGATCAAGTCTCGACCTGTCGATCACTTTATCGCCGATCTGGGTGAGATAGCCCGTGATCTTGATATCGGGTCCGAGGACTTTCCGGGCAATGCCGCCCGCCGCGACACGGGCCGCCGTCTCCCGCGCGCTGGAGCGTCCGCCGCCCCGGTAATCACGGATGCCGTATTTCGTGTGATAGGTATAGTCGGCATGGCCCGGACGGTATTTGTCCTTGATATCCCCATAGTCCTTGGAGCGTTGATCGACATTTTCGATCATCAGGCTGATCGGCGTGCCGGTGGTTTCGCCCTCAAACACGCCGGACAGGATCTTCACCTGATCGGGTTCGCGCCGCTGAGTGGTGAAGCGGGACTGGCCGGGTTTCCGCCGGTCCATCCAGTGCTGTAACTCGGCCTCGCTGACCTCAATAAGCGGCGGGCAGCCGTCAACAACACAGCCGAGTGCCGGGCCATGGCTTTCGCCCCAGGTTGTCACCCGGAACAGATGACCGAAACTGTTATGAGACATAATCCTACCGCCTGAAATTCCGCTGCCCCCGCCGGGCAAGCGGGCCTGCTATTTTTCGATATCCGGCGCATCCACCGCCTTCATGCCGACGACATGATAGCCGCTGTCAACATGATGGGTTTCGCCGGAAACGCCGGAGCCGAGATCACTCAAAAGATAAAGCGCCGACTTGCCGACATCCTCGATCGTGACATTGCGCTTGAGCGGCGAGTTATACTCGTTCCATTTAAGGATGTAGCGGAAATCGCCGATGCCGGACGCGGCAAGCGTCTTGATGGGGCCTGCGGAAATCGCATTCACGCGGATATTGTCCTTGCCCATTTCCATGGCGAGATAGCGCGTTGCGGCCTCAAGCCCTGCCTTGGCGACGCCCATGACGTTATAATGCGGCATTACCCGTTCCGCTCCCGCATAGGTCAGCGTCACCATGCCGCCGCCATCGGTCATGAGGGCCGAGGCGCGTTTTGCAAGCGCAATGAAGGAGAAGCAGGAGATATCCATGGTCATGGCGAAATTCTCGCGCGTCGTGTCGGAGAAATTGCCGCGCAGCTGGTTCTTGTCGGAAAAGCCGATGGCATGGACGAAGAAATCGATCTTGCTCCATTTTTCCTTCAGGGCCGCAAACACGGCATCCATGGAGGCATCGTCGGAGACATCGCAATCCAAAACCACATCGGAGCCCAAGCTCTCCGCAAGCGGCTTCACCCGCTTTCCGAGAGCTTCGCCCTGATAGGTAAAGGCGAGTTCCGCACCATGTTCATGCAATGCCTGAGCGATGCCCCACGCCAGGGAATGATTGTTGGCAACGCCCATAATCAAACCCTTTTTGCCCGCCATCAGGCCATTTTGCTGCGTCATCCGCAAGACCCCCTCATACAATCAATGTAACCTGGTTCCTGTTTCTTTTATCCTGCAAGGTCCGGGCAGTCAAAAGTCTTATTGTGGCAATTTTCCGGATGAGCTTTACGTCTTCAGTTTCCCACGCGGATCATATTCATGCTTTTCCGACCATTTGGAGACCCAGTCCTTCAAATCCGGATCCGGCTTTTCGGGCAGCACGACTTTCAGCCGGATCAGCTGATCGCCGCGATCTTCCTTCTTTTTGCCGGCGATTCCCTTGCCCTTGAGACGAAGGGTCGAGCCTGTGTTGGAGCCCGCCGGGATTTTAAGGTTCACCGATCCGTCCACCGTCGGCACCTTCACGGTCGCCCCCAGCACGGCTTCGGGCAGGCTGACGGGGAGCTCCATCACCACGTTTTTGCCGTCTCGCGTGAAAAGCGCATGCGGCCGGACCGAGACATTGATCAGAATGTCGCCCGCGGGGCCACCCGCAATGCCGGGATCCCCCTGCCCTTTCAGACGAATCTGCTGGCCATCGGAAACGCCCGCCGGGATATTGACGTCGAGGGTACGCCCGCCATCGCCCATAGTGAGCCGCCGCTTGTCACCAAGCGCGGCCTCAACAAAGCCGATCTCGATGGCGAATTTGCGGTCGCGGCCCTTTTCCGGCATCCGGCGACTTCTGAAGCCACCACCGCCGCTTCTGAAATTGCCGAAAATCTCGGAAAAGATATCTTCCGCCCCACCGCCACCGAAGCCGCCACCGTCCGCCGATTGACGATATCCCTGAAAGCCGGACATTTTCTCCTGCCCGCTTTCGTCGATTTCGCCGCGGTCATAGCGGCCGCGCAGTTTCTCATCGCCCAGGATATGGTAGGCAGCAGAGATTTCCTTGAATTTTTCCTCGACCTTGGTATCGCCGGGGTTCGCATCGGGATGATGCTTTTTGGCCAGCTTGCGATAGGCGGACTTGATG
>SBHH01000001.1 GCA_006226265.1 Alphaproteobacteria bacterium
CCATGCGCCGTTTTTCGAACGGGATGAAAAAATCAATCTCCCGACCGATGTATTTCTCTATTCGGGAAAAATGCACATCCCCTGTACCCTTGCGAACGCAGTTCAGCACGATGAGGGTTTTCTGCCCGCTTTCCTTCTCCTCCAGAAGTTCGAGATAACGGGCACAGTCGCGGAGAGAGGCAAGCCCCGCATCCATTACCAGAAGCCGAACATCGGCCTTACGCAGTATTTCGCAGCAAAGTTCCGGCGGGCTTCGATCGAGATCCTGCAGGATAAAATGATAGCGATTCCGCAGTTCTTCTGTCAGGCGGGTCATGGCCGCCCCGTCAAACGGGCGGGCGCTGGTCAGATCGCACTCGGAGACAAGTACTTTCAGCCGATCGCTCGCGGAAAGGGTCGCCCGGTCGATGAAGATTTTGTCAATCCGCTCGGGTCGGGACAAAAGATCGGCGAGCCCGGAATTCGCTTCAATTCCGATTTCAAGCGCCAGAGATCCGTTTGCGAGATTGAGATCACTCAGCATGACATGACGGCTGAATTCATGTGCAAGGAGCCAGCCTGTATTGAAGACGAGGGACGTCGCACCGACACCTCCTCTCACTCCGAGCACAGAGACGGTTTTACCGGCACGGGGTTCCGCCTTTTGCGGGCTCATCTGACCGCTCGCCCGTGCCACCGCCTTGTAGAGAAGTTCCGAAGGAACCGGTTTCACCAGATAATCTGTAACACCAATCTCCATAAGATCGCGGTAAAGCCCGACATTATCCCGAAGACCCAGCGCCACTACCTGAACATTTGGCGGACTGATATCGGCAAGAGCCTGCAGATCGGACAGTGGCAGGCTGCTTTTTGAAATATCGACGATCAGGACGTCCGGCATCGTCTGATCGCGATAGTGGCGGATCGCGTCGGGGACCGAGCCTCGCTCAATGCGCGCCGATATATATCCCCATTTGGGCAGCAAATCCTTCAACTGTTGCTCTGTCTCCCGGTCAGTGACATAGGCAGCGGCAGTTCGGGCCTGTTGTTCCGCCACGGTAAAGGAATTGGAACCGGTCGTTTTCAAAACCGCCATGTCAGTTTCCCGCTCCAGTACCGCCACCCTGATTGATCAAGGGGTGGCTGGTTCCGGCAAAAAGGCGGCTGACTGCCGCCGCATCGAGCAGGGCGCTGTCCGCATCCTGCCGCCGGGCTGAATTCCAGTCGTCCGGTCTTGCAAGGCTTATCATCCGGTTTTTGGTTACGGCGCAGCCAAAAGCAGGTGAAGCAAGCCCTGGTCGTTCCAACAGTCGCGCCGGAATAAGTGTCCCGCAGTCCGGTATTTTGTAGAGATAATAGACCGCCCTGACAGTCAGAACGGGTCTGGAACCCTGAAATTCTCCGGGTAATGACTTTTCCCGTATCTCCACATCGCGGCCGAGATTAAGGCCCGTCTCTTCGACAAGGCGGTAGAGCCGATCCTGACCGACATCCGTTTCATGAGCCGTGAGACGGATAAATCCGGCAGGCGATGCGGCAAGGCGTGCAAGTACGCTCGAAACAGGTTGTGCCTTTTTTGAAACCAGTCCGTCCGACGTTCCGTCACGGAAAATGGGAATGTCCACGATCTGCGCCTTGATGTTATAACGGAGCGGCTGATTGACTGGCGGATAGCCCGATTGCGCTGTCTGCAGGGCACAACTGGTGAGGAAGAGCATCAGCCCTGTCACGAGAAAGCGTATGTTCATGTTTTTTTTCATCGCGGCCCTCAATAGATATAACCGGCCGGACCCTTAAGCGTCAGGCCGTGATCTCCCTCCATCTCCGGCATTTCCGGTGCAAGCGATGGATGGGTCAGGTTACCTGTCAGCATCTTGCCCATGGTATCGTTGGGCCGGTATCCGTCCGTTGGCAGGGCATAGGCATCACTCTTCGGCGGGGCGACAATATTGGCGGTTGCGATGATGACCAACTCCGTCTCCTTGTTCCGGTATTTGCTGGACCGGAAAAGCGGCCCCAGTACCGCCAGATCACTGAGACCCGGAACTTCATCGATAAGGTTGCGGGTCTGATTTTGCAAAAGGCCGGCAACCGCGAAACTCTGGCCGCTCGCAAGCTCGATTGTTGCCTCCGTCCGCCGGACGGAAATGCCGGGAATTCGGAAATTGTTGATGACCACGGCGCCGGTATCGGAAATCTCGCTGACCTCGGGGCGGATATGAATGCTGATCTTCCCCCCGGAGAGAACCGTCGGCGTGATATCGAGGATGACCCCGAACTTCTTGTAGGTCACGGTCACCCGGTTATTGTCGGCTGAAATCGGGATCGGAAACTCCCCGCCTGCGAAAAAACTTGCCGTCTCTCCCGATTTCGAGGTGAGATTGGGCTCCGCGAGAATGGTGACAAGATTGTCTTCGGCCAGCGCATCAATTACCGCCGTTGCGGAACCGGTCGAGCCGCTATAGCCGATGGAACCGCTTGCCCCGCTGCCAAGGGTATTCGGATCAGGGGTCAGCCTGCCTCCGACAAGTGCGGGCCAGCGGTTGGTGACAAGACCGATCGCAAGAGCGCCCGGATTAAGGAGCACATCCCAGTTGATGCCGAGATTTTTTGTTGCCTCCCGGTTCATTTCGACAATGCGGACGCGAATATTGACCTGGGCCGGTGACAAGACCTGCATGCGGTTAACAACCTTGTCGCCTTTTCCAAGGAAACCGTCAACAACCGAAACGATCTGCTGCGCCTGAACCGGCGTGCGGGCCATTCCCGACAAAATAATCCGGCCGGGAGAGGATTTCACTTCAAGATGACAATCCGGGAATTCATGGCGAAGAAGCAAATCCAGAAGCGTGAGATCGCGGGCAACCGTCACCGTTGCATCGAACAGGGTTTCACCGCCTTGCCCGAGCGCCATCATCTGAGTGCGGCCCGGTGTTTTGCCAAAAATAAACAGGCCGCTTGAGCGTGTCACCTGGACATCGGCAATATCCGGGTTGGTAATCAGCACCTCGGAGACAGGGGCGGATATTTTCTGCAGGCGTCCCTGGTTGACAACAAGATCGACCACCGCGTTCCTGGCCACCACATCCGGCGCGGACTGCATCAGGAAACAAAGAGCAAGACCCCAGAAAAAAAGGAATTTAAGGAGTGCCGAGGAGATGTTCATTTCTCGCTCTCCTTTGCAGAACGAAGCTTGACCGGTCCCAGCGTGAGGACTGAAACGTCACTGCCCCGCATTACCCTCACAATACGGGGGACAGCAACATCCGGTGCCCCGTCTTTAGGGAAAAGGTCCCGTTCACGAAGTTCTGAAGGACCTGAAACCCCAGCAAGTGCTTTGCCGCTGCCGCGCGGGACGAGACGAAACGTCCCCTTTTCTTCTGCAAGGGCTAGGATTTCAAGCTCTGACGGCTTGACGGCAAGCGTAACTTGCGTGCTGTCGCCCGTTCCCGTCTTCTTGTTGAGGATCTTTGTCTTGCTTAGATGACCATCTGTATCTATCAGGCGGACATTCCTAAGCAGGGTTCGCACAGCGATTTCAGATGCGCCATTATGGACTGTCACCGTATAGCGGAGAATGAGATCGACATGATCTCCCGGGTGCAGGATGGCTGAATAGGCAGCATAATTCTCGACGGGGATGGTGGCGGCGCGCATTCCCTCCCCGACCAGGGCCGCAAGATACCCTTTTTCCTCTGGCAGGAGATAATCTTTCCTTTCAAGGAAATCATCCTTCAGCCCGCTCCGGATAAGAACGGCCCTCGCAGGCCGTGAAGCATCCGGGCTCTTGCCGATCAGCAGATTGTCTGTCTTTTTCCGATCGGGCACCTTCCGCCATTCAATATCATCTTTGCCCAACAGCCTGCCCGCATCCTGATCTCCAGTGAGTGCAAGCGCATAGGTCGGACCGTTGTCAATTTTTTGCGCTGGAGCGGGATTTCCAAAAAAATAGAGACTGCCGAGATAAGAGGCCGATCCCAGAAAAACTGCACAGATTGCAATGAAAATAAGGCTTTTCATGATCCCGCCAACCCCAAAAAAGGCAAAAACCCTGGATGAAGCGCAAAGGTTCCACCAATCGCGATTGCAACACCATAGGGTACCGACCGGTCGGCGATCCCGTCCGCGAGGGACGGCATCACGCCATACAGATGCCGTGCGATCCAGTGCCGGCCATAATTTGCAAGCGGCAGTATGAAGAAAAGTGCGAGCAACCCGCCGCTGAGCGCCATTAGGAACAGGAAATCGAGGCCCGTCTCCGGTCCTGCCCAAAGCATGACTGCTGTTGCAAGTTTGACATCGCCCCCGCCAACCTTACGAAGGGCAAATCCCGCAAAAAACAGAGTAAAAACCGCGGCGGCCGCAAGAAAATGCGCGACAGTGTCGGTCCAATGAAGAGTGAGTGCGGCAAAAGGAAGGAACAGAATGACAAGCGAGAGCGAAATCCAGTTCCGGATTCTGCGCGTTGCGATATCCGCGCAGGCCGCCACCCACAGCAGCAGGACTGCCATGTAAGTGAACAGATTTTCCATGGGAATAACTGAGCCTTCAGACGGACAAACCGTCTGAAGGACTATTCCTTAAAATCAAATATTGCCGGTACCGCCGCCATTGCCGGTCAAATCGATGTTTTCAAAGGCGGTCTGAAGCTTTGTGTAAAAAGCAGAGCCAGCGACACCAACCGCCGCCGCAGCAGCAGCAGCCATCAATGCGTATTCAACTGCGGTTATGCCGCTCTCGTCGGAAATAAGTCTTGAAAATAGCTCTTTCATGATGGATGTCCCCCTTAACGGATATTCAATATGTGAAATGTTTGCACATTCTTATGTGGTTTGTATGTGAATTTCACAGCCAAGACCCGTCACGCATGCGTCGATAAAAGACGCACCCCCTTCGTTCCGGGTCGGTGTTCAATTCA
>SBHH01000282.1 GCA_006226265.1 Alphaproteobacteria bacterium
GGCGGATACGGCAAACGTTGGCAAACGTAACATTATTTCGGGAATTGTCAGAAGAAAATTACCTGTTGCTCTATCGGTCAGTATCTACGTTCAGTGAATAATGGGACAGGCATCGTAAGGAGGAAGTGGTTTGAACGCAGGGAATGCAAGGGGTTTGTGCAGCCGATGAAAAATCCTTTCCACCGTTATAAAATGTCGCGTTTGATTATTTGGCTGACCGTGATTTTCTTTCTCGAGATCTTTAGAAAGTCAGGTCATGCGTTTCATGGGCATAGTTTCGGTGAAGTTTCAATCCAAGTGTAATTGCATCATATAGCTCACACATATCCCCAAACATCTGGATATTTAACACGCCATTCCTTGTACCGGATCTGATTGCCGTTGATCTCTCCGTCGCTATGCGGGAACCCCTACGACGTCGTCGGCTATTAATGCGCTGATACGCTCAGTTTCATAGCCGATAGAGCGGAGAATTTCGATGCTGTGCTCGCCGCGGCGAGGGGGTGGGCTGTCGATCCGCTGTCCGCCATTGGCCATTTCGAAGCCAGCCCCTGGTACACGTATCGGTCGCTTGAGGCCGTCAATCTCCGGGACCTCCATCACGACATTTCGCGTCGCCAGATGGGGATGCTCCAGAACTTCCGGCAAGTTGCGGACGCGCGATGCGGGCACTTCGGCGACTGAAAGAAGTTCTTCCCAATGCGCGGCGGACTGTTCGGCGAATTTGCGGCGCAGCAGGGGCGAAAACTCATCGCCAAGAGCCGGATGCGCTCCCCAGTTCTTCAGCCTCGGGTCGGCAGCAAGATCCTCAAGCCCGATCGCGCGAAGCAGGGCCGTCGCCTGCGCATATGTGTTTGCCGTTGTGGCAAGGAGGCCGTCCGCCGTCTCAAAAATACCGGAGATGGGGCTGCCGCTGAAGGCGCGGTTGCCGCCGGGGCGGTTCAAGGCGCCGGTTGTCGCAATCTCGGTCAGGAGGGGCCCCATGATCGTGAGGGCGGCATCGAGCATGGCAACATCGATGCGCTGCCCGTGCCCGGTATGGGTTCTCTGGAACAGGGCGCTGGCAATGGAAAACGCGCCGAACAGTCCCGTGACATAATCAACGATGGCAAAGCCCACGCGATGGGGCGCACCGGAAAGCGTCTTGTTCGCGGTCATCATGCCTGAAAAACTCTGCACGACATGGTCATAGGCGGGTCGGCCGGAGAGCGGGCCGGTCTGGCCGTATCCGGTCAGGGAGGCATAGATGATATCCGCTTTGCGGGCCGTCACCGCGTCTGCGTCAAAGCCAAGGCGCTGCATGGCGCCCGGGCGGTAGTTTTCGATAAAAACATCGGCCGTATCAATCAGCTGCCACAGAATTTCCCTGCCCTCCTCCGTTTTGAGATCAACGGCAAGGGAGCGCTTGTTGGCATTTTGCGAGACAAATGCGAGGCCAAGCCCTTCGGTATTCAGTTCGGCGTCGGGTCCCATATTGCGCGCGATGTCACCATTTTTCGGCGGTTCAATCCGGATAACGTCGGCGCCAAGCAGGGCGAGTTGATAGCTGCAGAAAGGACCGGCCAGCACATGCGAGGTATCGATGACCCGTACCCCTTCGAAGGGGCGTGCCACGGTGGACGGGGCAGAGCGGGCGGCGGGGTCCGTGTTGGTAGACATACGGCGGGTTTCTCCTCGTTCAGTTATCGTTGGGCGCCGTCGGCGCCATCTGGGCGGACGGTAGCATTTCAGGGATATTGTAAAGTCGCCGGGCAGTGCCGGAGAGAAGCGCCGTGCGTGCTTCTGTCGGATAATCGCGGGCGATCAGCTTGAAGGCGTTCCAAAGTCCAGTATAGCCGATGCCGGCGCTATCGACCGGAAAGTTGCTCTCGAACAGGCAGCGGTCCGCACCGAAAGCTTCAATGGCGTGATAAAAATAGGCGCCCCGCTCGGCCACGAAGTCGCTTGATGAAGGAGGCTTGTCGCGGAAACATCCGTCATATCCGGTCACGGGGGATGCAAGACCGCCAAGCTTCATGACCGTATTGGGAAGCCGGGCAAGGGCTTCAATCCCCTTTGCCCAATCCCGGAAAAGCCGGGCTTCTGCCTGCCCACCACCGCCATAACCGATGGGCGCGCCGAGATGGTTGACAATAAAAGTTGTGCCGGGCGTTGCCTTGGCAAGTTCGGCGAGATCCATAAGCTGGAAATGAAACTGGAAGGCCTCGAACAAAAGGCCCCGCTCGCCAAGCCTTGCGGCGCCGCGCCGGAAGGCGGGGTCCAGATAAAGCCCCTCCCGTGCGGCGCCCGCAAGCAGACGGGCCGAGGGATCCGCAATCCGCGCCCCGCTCTGGCGGATTGCCCGAACGAGCCCCGTTCCTTTTGCGGCATGCCGGTCCAGAACCTCATCGAGACCGGGATTGGCAAGATCGGCGAAGGCGGATATGGCGGCGAGTTTCGGCGCCTCCTCCATCCGGTCAAGCTCTGCGGCAATACCCGCCGCGAATTCCGTTTCGCCAACCGGTCGGTGCGGAACGGGACCGTCCGGATAATGACCCGAGCCGCATTCGATATAAACGAAGGCGGAGAGCCGGTGACCCGCAGCCGTATCACGCAGAAATTCTTCCGGCAGATAGCGGCTGGTGCGGAGAAAGTCTCCCGGGCTTGCCGGATCGGGGACGTCCTTTTCGATCCAGAAATGGCAATGCGCGTCGATGATTTCCCAGTCCGGTTCCAGCACGGGTTCCGGCTGCAGGGTCCACCAGTCGGGCCGGGCTCCCATGGATATGACAAGTTCTGCGCGCTGTTGTGGCGTCATTCTTTTCTTCTCTTCGTTCTTTGGCGGATGCAACCGTCGTTCCCGAGAACCGGTTCCCGTCTTCCGTTAGAATATAGAGTTGACCTTGATATTACTGGTAGTTAAATTTTATTAGGTTAGCGTTTGGATTTTCTAAAAGCAAAAGGGGCGGGGATGGATCTCCGGCAAATCCGATATTTCGTTGCCGCCTGCGAAGAGGGGTCCTTGAGCGCGGCGGCCAACAGGCTTCATTGTACCGCGTCCGGCGTCAGTCAGCAGATGAGCGCGCTGGAGGCGCAGGTCAGGATGCGCCTTCTGGAACGGACCCGCCGCGGCGTGGTTCCGACAGCGGCGGGGCGGCGCTTCTATGACCGGTGCCTCGCCATCCTGAAGGCCGTGTCGGAAGCGCAGATTGAGCTTGAGGATTTCGATGCGGGCTTGAGTGGCTCGATCTCCGCCGGATTCGCGCCGGGCATTGCCAAGGCGATCCTGCCGCCCGCCCTCGCACGCTTTACCCGCGAATATCCGCGTGTCGATATCAGTATTGCCAGCGGATCGGCCGATACGCTTGTTGAAGACGCGGCAAACGGGAAGCTCGATTTCTACGTCGGGCAGTTCTCAACGCCGCAAATCGGTCTCTCGGAGCTCCCCATCGGCCGCTTTCCCGTCGCCCTTCTGTCCGGCTCACGCCGCGGCTTCATGCCAATGCAACCGTTACGCCTCAGGGAAGTTTCGCCCTTACGGCTCTTCACCCCGTCCGCTGCCAACAGCCTCCGGCCGAAAATCGAGGATGCGGTCCGGCACGGGGAGATCCCGGTCGAGCGCACGATCCTGATTACCAGCCTGTCCGCCGGGCTTGAATTTTTGAGCCAGACCGACTGGTCCTCCATCCTGCCTTACTGGATATGCCTGCAGGAGCTTGGCAATGAGCGGCTTACGGTCAATCCAATCCTCTCGCCGCAGCTCAGCATCGATGTGGAACTGATCCATGCAACCAGCCAGCCACTGTCCCGCCCTGCGCAGCTGCTCTACAGCTATTTCCGCCAGGAACTGAAGCGGACCGAGGATGAATGGCGCCGTATTATCGATTCTGGTTTAAGAGATTCTGATGGATTGCTTTAGAAGAAATAAGTATTCCTGATTTAGCCGTCGGACTAATCTGGTTACCGGAGGAAATTTTCCTGCCGCCCCGGCATCGCAATCATTTTCAAAAAGAAGCGGATGCCCGGGTGGACTGCCGACGCCTCGGCGCGGACTTGCACCATATATTCGTCGATAAAAATGACGGGGAGAAACAAGATGACTAAATGGAAGCTGACTGGCGGGGTAATCGCGCTCGCGTTATTATTCTGCGTTCAGATGCCGATCTCGGCCCTTTCAGCGGAGTTGGAATTCAAGATGCAGTTTGCATCACCTGATGGCACCTCCTGGAACAAGATGGACCGGCGCTTTGCCGAGCAGATCGAGGAAATTACGAACGGCCGCGCCAAAGTGCGATTCTTTCCTCCCAATTCCGTAACACCGTTCAAGGACTGGCTGCATGCAACCGGGGCCGGGGTTCTCGATATCGGCTTTGTCTGGCATCCCATCCTGCCGGGTAAATTTCCGCAGATGGATCTGTTCAGCCTGCCGGGCTTGTCGCCCAACCAGACAATTGCCTCCATCGTCTACTGGCGCCTACGGGAGGAATTCCCGAAAATGGGCCAGCTGTTCACGCCTGAAGACAACGTTGTCCCGCTCGCAACTTTTGTTGCAATGGGGGCGCATCTGCATTCGCGCGAACCTTTGCGCACGCTTGCCGATCTCAAGGGCAAGGTTTTCGGCGCGCAGGATGCCGCTGGTGTGAAGGTGCTGAAAGAGCTGGGGGCGAGTGCCTCGGTGATGGTTGGCTCCGACGCCTATCTTGGTCTGCAGCGCGGGACGATTGACGGTGTGCTTGCGGCCTGGGGCTGGGTCAATAACTTCAAGCTGAACGAGGTGGTGAAATATCACACACTCCTCAATCTTAATCCCGGCAGCTACTCGACGGTTATGAACAAGGATACCTATAACAAGCTGACAGATGAGGAAAAGGCGCATCTATCCGATATCCGCCCGGTTTACTTTCTCTATAAC
>SBHH01000314.1 GCA_006226265.1 Alphaproteobacteria bacterium
ATCACCATGCCGCGATCCACCGCCTTGCACATATCATAGATGGTGAGCGCGGCAATCGAGGCGGCGGTCAGCGCCTCCATCTCGACACCGGTGCGGCCCTTGAGGCGGCAGGTCGCGAGAATATCGATGCGGCTTTCTTCTTCCTTCATCTCGAACTCGACCGTGACATTGGTGAGCGCGAGCGGATGACAGAGCGGGATCAGATCGGCGGTCTTCTTCGCGGCCATGATGCCCGCAAGCCGCGCGACACCGAGGACATCGCCCTTCTTCGCCTTACCATCGCGGATGAGGGCGAAAGTCTCCAGCTTCATGAGGACGGAGGATGTGGCGGTCGCGGATCGCTCCGTTACTTCCTTGTTCCCCACATCGACCATATGGGCGTCGCCTTTGTCATCGAAATGGGTGAAACCGGCCATGGATCAATTCCGGGTTAGAAGCGCCCGGACGGCGGCGGCGACATCGGCCTGCCGCATTAGGGATTCACCGACGAGGAAGCAGCCGCAGCCCGCCTTTTCCATGCGCGCAAGATCGGCGGGGGTATAGAGGCCGCTTTCGCTTACTGCCACACAGTCAGCGGGCAGACCGCTCGCCAGTTCCTCCGTCGTCGCGATATCGACGGTGAGGGTCTTGAGATTGCGGTTATTGATGCCGATCAGCGGGCTTTTCAGGATTGTGGTCCGCTTTAGTTCCTCCCGGTTATGCACCTCGATCAGGACATCCATGCCCCATTCATGAGCGGCGGCCTCCAGTTCCTGCGCTTGGGCATCTTCAAGCGCGGCCATGATCAGGAGGATGCAGTCCGCGCCGAGGCTCCGGGCCTCGACCACCTGATAGGGATCGAGCATGAAGTCTTTGCGAAGAACGGGGAGGGAGACGGCCTTTCGCGCCGCCACAAGATAGTCATCCGATCCTTGGAAATAGGGAATGTCGGTGAGGACGGAAAGGCAGGCGGCCCCGCCTTCCTGATAGGCCTTCGCAAGGCTTGGGGGGTCAAAATCCTTCCGGATCAGACCTTTGGAGGGGGAGGCCTTCTTGATCTCTGCGATCAGGCCATAGTCGCCCTTGTCCCGGCGGGATTTGAGCGCCTTGATAAAGCCGCGCGGGGCCTCCGCTGCACGCGCGGCGGTTTCAAGCTCGACAATCGAGACTTTCGCCTTTTGCGCGGCGATATGCTGGCGCTTGTCGTCGCAGATTTTTCCTAAAATGCTCATTCCGCAACCGGTTCGTTGGAGATACTTTTAAGTTTCTCGAAGGCGCTAAGCGCGGTGCCGTTGTCTATGGAGGCGCGAGCGAGGGCAATGCCGTCCTCGACGCTGTCGCACTTGCCGCCGATCATGATGGCGACGCCGGCATTGAGAAGCGTGATATCGCGATACGGCCCTTCCGCCCCGTTCAGGAGCGCCATCAGCGCCTTTGCGTTTTCCTCTGGCGTGCCGCCCTTGATATCGGCGAGCGGAACGCGGGCAAAGCCATATTGTTCTGGCGTTACATCAAATTCTGTGATGACGCCGTTCTTCATCTCGACGACTTGCGAGGCGCCGGTCGTGCTGAGCTCGTCCAGTCCGTCCGCCCCATGCATGACCCAGATATGCTTCGATCCGAGCTCTTTCAAAGTCTCCGCCATTGGCCGCATCCAGGCCGGATCATAGACACCGATCAACTGGCGTTTGACCGCGGCCGGGTTGGACATGACGCCGAGGAGATTGAAGATGGTACGGATGCCAAGCTCGACCCGGGTCGGGCCGACATGGCGCATGGCGCCGTGATGACGGTAGGCGACCATGAAGCCGATCCCGGCCTCATAGACGGCGCGCTCGGTCAATTCGAACGCGCATTCGGTATTGATGCCGAGAACGGCCTGCACATCGGCGGTGCCGGAGCGGGAGGAAGCGGCCTTGTTGCCGTGTTTGGCGACCGGCACACCGGCGCCTGCCGTCACAAAGGCGGCGGCGGTCGAGATATTATAAGTGCCATGGCCATCGCCACCGGTGCCGACCACATCGACGGCATTTTCCGGCGCCTTGATATAAGTCGCCTTTTCGCGTAGCACCGTGACGCCGCCAATGAGTTCGTCCACGGTTTCTCCCCGAAGATGCAGGCCCATCAGGAAGGCGCCCATCTGTGACGGCGTTGCGTCGCCCGACAGAATGATGTTGAAGGCGGCCTTGGCCTCCTCAATGTTTAAAGTCTGGCCTTCGCCGATCTTGCCGATCAGGCCCTTGAAATCCGCAATTTCTCCGCTCATGCCGCGACCTTGCTCTCGGGGCCGGTGAGGGTCAGGAAATTTTCAAGGAGCCGGTGCCCATGCTCCGATGCGATGCTTTCAGGATGGAACTGCACACCATGAAGGGGCAGCGTCTCGTGGCTCAACCCCATGATCACGCCATCTTCCGTCGTTGCGGTGACTTTCAGGCTGTCCGGCACGCTTTCCGGTGCGATAGTGAGCGAGTGATAGCGCGTCGCGATGAACTTGTCGGGAAGGCCTTCGAAGACGTCCTCGCCATTGTGATGGATCTTGGATGTCTTGCCATGCATTAACTGGTTGGCCCGGACGACCTTGCCGCCAAAAACCTGTCCGATCGTCTGATGACCGAGGCAAACCCCGAGGATCGGCATCCCTTCCACGGCGGCGCGTTTGACCAGTTCAAGGCAGATGCCGGCCTTGTCCGGATCGCACGGTCCCGGCGAGAGAACGATGCCCGCCGGATTTTCGGAAAAAACATCGTCCACGCTGACGACATTGTTGCGATAGACCTTCACCTTTGCGCCCAGTTCCCCAAGGAAATGGACAAGGTTATAGGTGAAGCTATCGTAGTTGTCTATTAATGTAATCATATCAATCGGTTGCGGCGTTTGTTTGAAAGGCGTCCGGCAGTCTTCGGGCAGGCAAATTCCCCGCTTCTTTCCTTGCTTCAGTTTCTATTTTTTTCAAGTAAAATCAAGTGTTCATATCCCGCTCCGCCATAAATTAACCGTAGTTTTTACGACTTATTTACCCTATTAATCTATCAATTGGGAATATGACCGGCGCCTTGAGGGGCAGTTAAGGGGTAAATTATATATGGCGCAGCCATCGGATCAGGAAAAAAGCGAGACAGAAAGCGAGACGGTTCTGACGCTGAATTCCCGCCTTATCGACACGCCTGTGCGCCTTGCTATCCTGTGCGCCGCGGTCCTTCTGATCAGCATTTGCGGCGGTATCCTGTTCGGCCGTCTGTTCGGCGCAGGGGAAGCAGATCCGGCATCGAAAGCCCGTTTGCAGGTTGCCGCCGAGGAAAGCCAGACAACCGCCGATGAAATGGCCCATTACAAACAGGACAGCCTTGATCGCGCGCAGGATGAACAGGAAACGGTTCATGTTAAAATGCGAACCAAAGGGCAGGCGGAGGCAAATGCTTTGGCCGCCGTCGCACCGGTTATAAAAGCAGACGAAAAAGTCGATCCCGGCCTTGTCGCGATGCCAAAGGATAAACCGGCCTGGAAGAAATACGCGGCCCTTGCTCCGCCGGTCAACGGCTCCCCCATGATTGCGCTGGTGATTGACGATATGGGGCTCAGCATGGACCGGGTGAAGGCGGTGAGCGAGCTTCCGGCGACCCTGACACTTTCCTTCCTGCCGTACGCTACATCACTACAGATGAAGGCGGATTATGCCCGCGATCATGGTCACGAGATCATGCTGCACTTGCCGATGGAACCGTTGAACAGCCATCTTGATCCTGGCCCGGATGCGTTGATGACTAACCTGCCGGATGACGAGCTTCGCCGCCGAACCATCAAGAATCTCGACAGTTTCACGGGCTATGTCGGTGTCAACAACCATATGGGTAGCAAGTTTACCTCGAATGAACATGCGATGTCCGTCTTTATGGATGTGATGGCGGAGCGGGGGCTTCTGTTTCTCGATTCCAAAACCATCGCCAAATCCTGGGGTTATAAGCTCGCCGTCTCCCACGGCATGCCGGCGATCAAACGCGACATCTTCATCGACGACGTGATCAGTCGGAAGGCCATCGATGAGCAGCTTGACCGGATCCGCCGCGTGGCAGAGAAGAAGGGCGTTGTCATCGCCATCGGTCATCCGCATCCGAAGACGGTCGAGGCGCTTCAGGACTGGCTGCCCAAGATGAAGAAGGCAGGCTTTCGTTTCGTGCCGGTCAGCGTTGTGACGGCGCTGACCTTTAACGGATAATCTTCCCCGAATTTTGAGCGATGTGAAGCAGCTTAGCGGTTGCGGCCGCCGCTGCTGGCGTAGCGGATCGCTTCCTGCGCCGCACGGACGAGGGCTTTCGCCTTGTTGACCGTCTCCTGATATTCCGCTTCCGGATCGCTGTCGGCAACGACGCCACCGCCAGCCTGGATAAAGATCGTATCATCTTTCACAAGCGCGGTGCGAAGCGCGATACAGGTATCCATCGATCCATTGGCCGAGAAATATCCAACAGCGCCGCCATAAATGCCGCGGCGGCTTTTTTCAAGCTCGTCAATGATTTCCATCGCCCGGACTTTCGGTGCGCCGGAAACGGTCCCGGCAGGGAAGCCTGCGCGTAACGCATCAATGGCGGTCAGGCCTTCCTCGATCTCGCCTTCGACGTTTGAGACGATATGCATGACATGGGAATAATTCTCGATCACCATCTGCTCGGTCACGGTGACGGAGCCGATCTTGGCGACGCGGCCCACATCGTTCCGCCCGAGATCGAGCAGCATGAGATGTTCGGCAAGCTCCTTAGGGTCTGACAGAAGATCTTCGGCGAGTGCCGCATCTTCCGTTGCCGTTGCGCCGCGCGGACGGGTGCCGGCGATCGGGCGGATGGTGACCTGGCGGTCGAACACGCGCACCAGGATCTCGGGGCTG
>SBHH01000242.1 GCA_006226265.1 Alphaproteobacteria bacterium
GCCGCCCCATTCATCGGTCACAGACGTGATATGCACTTTCAACTCCGGCCAGTTGACCTGCAACAGATATTCAAGATGCCGCATGACCGCGCCCGCGCCGGTCGTCGTGGTGGTCATGAAATACTGCTGATCGCCAAGCCGCCAGGTGGTGCCGTCATCCATCACCATCCCGTCATCGCGGAGCATCAGGCCATAGCGCGCCTTGCCGACCGCCAAAGTCTTCCAGCCGTTCACATAAACTCGGTTCAGAAACTCCGCCGCGTCCGGCCCCTGGATATCGATCTTGCCGAGGCTGGAGACATCGACCATGCCAACGCCGTCGCGCACCTCGCCGGTCTCGCGGATATAAGCGGCGGTCACATCCTCGCCCGCCTTCGGATAATACCAGGGACGGAGCCAGTCGCCCGCCGTGATAAACTCGGCCCCGGCCCGGACATGGCAGTCATGGAAGGGGCTGAGCCGTGTCGGGCGAAGCTCGCCCATGATGCCGCGCCCCGCCACCGCGCCGATGGTGAGCGGCGTATAGGGCGGGCGGAAAGTCGTCGTGGAAAGACCCATTGTGATTGCAGGGTCCGTCTCAGCCATGACTTTCAAGGCATTGATATTGCCGGTCTTTCCCTGGTCCGCCGCCATGCCCTGCGTCGTGTAGCGTTTGACATGCTCGGGCGACTTGAAGCCTTCGCGCATGCCCTGTTCGATATCCGCACGGGTCACGTCATGCTGAAAATCGATGAAGCATTTGCCGCTTGTCGGGCCAAGCGGTTCGGCGGGGGCCTCCCCTTTCGGCGCATGGACGCGGGGCGCTGTCTTAAGATCACCGATAAGGTATCTTGCCGCCTTCACCGCATGGGCGATGACGTCTTTGCGCCCTTCATAGCCCGCCGCCGATCCCGTGATTGCATGAGCCTCATCCGCGCCCTTGCCGGGAAGATAGGCGTCCAATACGGCGTTATAAACCGGACGGATGCCCCGCTGGCTTTGCAGATGGACGACGGGGGAAAAGCCTGCCGACTGGATCAGACAGTCGCAGGGAAGATGGATATCGCGGGTGTCCCGGCCGTCGCGGGCGCGGATCACGACGCGATGGATATGCTGATGCCCCTTCGCGCTCACCACCTCATGCCCGGGATAAATCGGGATGCCCGCGGCGCGCACGAACGTATAGCTCTTTTCAGAGAGGAGCGCCCGCCGGTCGATAATGGCGGCAAGCTTCACGCCCGCCTTCAACAGGCCTTCCGCCACCTCATAGCCATAGTCCGTCGAGGTATAGAGCACCATGCGCTTGCCAGGCAGCACGCCATATCGATGCACATAGGCCGCTGCCGCGCTTGCCAGAAGAATGCCCGGCAAGTCATTGTTTCCAAATATGAATGGCCGTTCAAACGCGCCGGTCGCGATGAGGATTTTTTCCGCCCGCACATGCCGGAGCCGTTGGCGCGGGACATGGGCCTCGGGCAGTTTCACATGATCCTGCACCCGCTCCAAACAGCCGACGATGTTGTTTTCGTAAAGGCCGAAAGCGGTCGTGCGGGAGAGGATCGTGATATTCGGATGCGCCGCCAGTTTCGCGATCATCTCCTCGCGCCAGAGGGCAATCTCCTGCCCGTCGATCTCTCCCTGCTCATGGAGGAGCGCGCCGCCAAGTCGGCTGTCCTGCTCGACCAGCAGGACGCGCTTTCCCGCCTCCGCCGCCGTCAAGGCCGCCACCATCCCGGCCGCGCCGCCACCGATGACAAGGAGGTCCGTATGGTCATGGACATGCTCATAGGTATCGGGATCGGAGAGATGCGTGCCCTTCCCCATGCCCGCCGCGCGGCGGATGAATTTCTCATAAAATTCCCAGGCGCCCGCAGGCCACATGAAGGTCTTGTAATAGAACCCGGCCGTGAGGAAGCGCGAAAAGAGATTATTGACCGCCATCAGATCGAAACGGAGCGAGGGCCAGCGGTTCTGACTTTGCGCGGTCAGACCGTCATACAGCTCCTGCACCGTCGCCTGTACGTTCGGCGTCAGGCGGTTCTTTTGCCCAAGTTCCACAAGAGCGTTCGGTTCCTCCGCCCCGGCGGCGAGGATGCCGCGCGGACGGTGATATTTGAAACTTCGCCCGACAAGATGCACACCGTTCGCAAGAAGCGCGGAGGCAAGCGTATCGCCCTCAAACCCTGAATAGGATTTTCCGTCAAACGCAAATTTAACCGGTTTATTTCTGTTTACAAGGCCGCCTTCGAGCCGCATTTTCTGATTGCCCAGGCTCATGCCTCGTCCTTCCCATCGGCGAAGGAAACATCGGTGATTTCATGGCTGATCATATCGCGCGTCACTTTAAGCCAGGCGCGGCAGCCATGCTGATGCAACCAGTATTCCTGATGCGCCCCCTTCGGGTTATTACGAAGGAAAACATAATTATTCCAGATGCTTTCATCCGTTTCTTCCATCGGCGGTCGAACCCGTTCGGCATCACCGCCGTAGGCAAATTCGATTTCGTCCCGCGGGCCGCAAAAGGGGCAGTCAATCCGCAGCATGGCGTCTCTCAGGCATCGATAATGTCATCATCTTAATGGGCATGGGGGGTCGGTCCTGCGCCGCGTTCATCGATCACTGCGCCCCGCGCGAAGCGGTCGAGACGGAATTTGGCGTTAAAGTCATGGGGCGCGTCATTGGCGATCGTATGGGCGAAGCACCAGCCCGAAGCGGGCGTCGCCTTGAACCCGCCATAGCACCAGCCGCCATTGAGATAGAGCCCCTCGATCGGCGCCTTGCAGATGATCGGGCTGCCGTCCATGGTCATGTCCATCACCCCGCCCCACTGACGGAGGATCTTGAGGCGCGAGAGGAACGGCAGGAAGGACACCCCGGCGGCGAAGACATGCTCCATCGTTGGCATGCCGCCCTTCTGCGCGTAAGAATTATAACCATCGATATCGCCGCCCATGACAAGGCCGCCCTTGTCCGATTGACTGATATAGAAATGCGCGGCGCCAAAGGAAATAACCGTATCGAAGATGGGCTTCAAGGGTTCCGAGACAAAGGCTTGCAGCACATGGGTCTCGATGGGGAGCGTAAGGCCAGCCTTCGCCGCAAGATGTGAGGAATGGCCCGCCACCGCCATGCCGATCTTGGGGGCCCTGATCTCGCCCCGTGTTGTCCGCACGCCAACGATGCGCGCCCCTTCGCGGATAAATTCCTCCACCTCGCAATTCTGGATGATATCGATGCCGCGCGCATCGGCGCCCCGGGCATAGCCCCAGGCGACCGCATCATGACGCGCCGTCCCAGCCCGCTTCTGATGGATGGCCCCCAGGATAGGAAAGCGGGCGTTGGCCGAATAATCAAGGCCCGGCACTTCCGCTGCCATGCGCTTCGCGTCGATCAGCTCGGCCTCGATCCCGTTGAGGCGAAGCGTATTCGCCCGCCGCCGCGCCACATCCCGCTGCGCCGGGGTATGGAAGGTGTTGTACTGCCCCCGCTGCGAGAACATGACGTTGTAGTTGAGTTCCTGCGACAGCCCTTCCCAGAGCTTCAGCGAATGCTCGTAAAATTCGGTGTTCCCCTCAATCATATAGTTGGAGCGGACGATGGTCGTGTTCCGGCCCGTATTGCCGCCGCCGAGCCAGCCTTTTTCCAGCACCGCGACATTCGTGATGCCGTGATTCCTGGCAAGGTAATAAGCGGTCGCAAGGCCATGCCCGCCGCCACCGATGATGATGACGTCATAGCGGTCTTTCGGCGCCGGATCGCGCCATTGCAGGGGCCAGCGGCGATGGCCGCCAAGGCCGTTTCTTACGATTTCAAGGGCGGAAAAGCGCCTCATTCGGTTCTGCTCCGTTTCACCGGGAAAGAATGTTGTAACAGATGCAACCCGATCATAGCTACACAGGATTTTGTTTCTTTTTTGTCCCTTGGCGTCCTCCTTTTTCGCATCCGCGCCAAGATTGACAGATTGCCATTCGGGGCCTAGCTTTTGAGACGAACTGGGGCGGGGCGCGCTTCACAGCTCAAGGATAAAAACATGACCAGAAAGGCCTGTCTTGTCATCGGTGCGGGAGATGCCACCGGTGGCGCCATCGCGAAACGCTTTGCGCGCGAGGGGTTTGAAACCGTCGTCGTCCGGCGCGAACGCCATATCGACGATCTCAATGCCCTGGCGGAGGAAATGAATTCGGCGGGCGGTTCCGCCCATGCCTTCGGCGTCGATGCCCGCGATGAGGAGCAGATGGTCGATCTTTTTGCGAAGATCGAGAAGGATATCGCCCCGCTTGGCGTCGCCGTTTTCAATATCGGCGGCAATGTCAATTTCCCGATTACCGAAACGACGGGCCGGGTTTACCGTAAAGTCTGGGAGATGAGCTGCTTTGCCGGGTTCCTGACGGGCCGGGAGGCGGCGAAAGTCATGATCCCGCGGGGTGAAGGCACGATCCTTTTTACCGGTGCGACGGCCTCGATCCGGGGCGGGGTCGGTTTCTCCGCTTTCGCAGGCGCCAAGCACGGCCTCCGCGCCCTCGCCCAGAGCCTTGCGCGGGAGCTGGGCCCGAAGGGCATCCATGTCGCCCATACCATCATCGACGGCGCGATTGACACGGCCTTCATTTCCGAACGCTTCCCGGAACGCTACAAGCTGAAAGAGCAGGACGGTATCCTGCAACCCGCCGATATCGCCGAGAATTACTGGCATCTGCATTGCCAGCCACGCAATTCCTGGACCTTCGAGATGGACCTCCGTCCCTGGATGGAGAATATCGCGAACGCGTGAGGCGGCGGCTAGTAAATCGGGCCTTCCCCGGCCACCGCGACCGGCCAGCCGATCCAGT
>SBHH01000080.1 GCA_006226265.1 Alphaproteobacteria bacterium
TTCATGCTCGGTCTTCGCGTCATTCTCATAGGCCTTTTCGCGAAGCGGCCGGTGTCTGAGGCCGAAAAAGAGATTATCGCCAAGCGTCGCGTTGAAGATATAGCCAGACTGGCCGACATAGGCGATGCGCCGCCCGATCAGCGCTTCCGATGCGGCGGCGAAATTGATATCGCCCGCATTGAGGCGGCCGCGGTCGGGATCGATGAGGCGGGCAAGGACAAGGGTCAGGGCTTCGCGTCCCGACCCGGCGGGGCCGATAATGGCGACGCGCTTGTCGAGCGGGAAACGGGCACTCAACCCCTCCAGCAGGGTCGAGCCCGTATCATCGGCAAGTTCAAGGTTGCTGGCAGCAAGCTCGCCTTCAAGATGCGGGATTTCGTCCGGCTCCTCGGTCTGGTAGCTTTCATCGCGCATCCCGGCGGGCTCGAACTGTTCGACCACCTGTTCATATTTGATGCGGGCATCTTCGCGCCGCTGGTAATAGGCAAGCAGCTCCTTCCAGGGAGCCGCCATCTCCTTATGCGCGCCAATGGCGGCGACCAGCGTACCGACCTCAAGGCTGCCGTTAATCGCGAGCGTGCCGCCGATGGTATAGAAGAAGAAGGGGCCAAGCTGCTGGATGAAGTTGTTCAGGAACTTGATGATGAATTTCAACAGATAGATGCGATAGCGCACCATGTAGATGCTGTGCAGCTGGTTCGAGAAACGCGCCCGCAAGTAATTCGATCCGTCATGGCTATGCACTTCCTGAATACCGCTCACCGTCTCGCCAAGCTGGTCGGACAGCGTCCGGACGAGACGCACCCGCTGCTTGCCGAGCAGATTGACCTGCTTTTGCAGTTTTGGAATGAAATAGGCTTGCAGCGGATATAACGCGACGGCGGCAACCGCCATGATCCAGTTCTGGACCAGCAGGAAAGCGATCGTGACCAACAGATAACCGCCCTGAAAGATCGGCAGGGCAAAGGCCTCGCCGATGAAACCGCCAAGCGGCTCGACTTCCCCGGTGATCATCGGGATGATTTCGCCCTGGCTCTTCTTGCGGAAAGTCGTCAGGGGAAAGCGTAAAATCCGGCCATAAAGCTCATAGCGGAGGCGGCGCAGCATCCGCTCCCCCGTGATGCCCTGATAGACATTGATGATATATTTGAAGGTCTGGTTGGCAATGACCAGCAGCAGGAAGGCCCCCATGATCAGATAGAGGAAGGCTTTCTGGTCGAATTCCAGCCCGAAATATTCGACGGGAAAGCTGATGTCCTTGCCGTTAATCGCCTGATTGATGATGATTTTCGGCAGCGAAAGAAAAGCCCAGAGAAAGGGAAAAGACAGGACCGCCATCAGCGTCAGTATAATCTGCTCTTTCTTGCTGTAGCGCAGAATATACTTGTAGATGCTATGTTCCATGAACGCGGCCTGTCCAGCTTGCTGATAAGCTATTCGAAAGATACCCCTTTACCCGATCTTCCGGGGCGCGCACAGTTTTTCACAAGTTCGGCCCTCCCGGCAAGGAGGAAATTCCGGCAACTGTGACGGCGGTCTTATTGCCGGTTGCTATTTACCCGAAAGGCTTTTAATCAGAAGGCTGGTTCAAGACCCCGAGACCTGACTGGAGAGCAATGCCCGAGTTGTCCGCGCACGCCTCGACCAAGGCCCCCGTGATCGTGGTTGTCCTGAAGGGCTATCCCAGGCTCTCGGAAACCTTCATCGCGCAGGAGCTCCTGTTTCTGGAACAGCGGGGGCTCAAACTCCATCTCGTCTCGCTCCGTCACCCGACGGACAAGGCGCGCCATCCCGTCCATGAAGAGATTATCGCGCCGGTCACTTACCTTCCCGAATATCTCTATCAGGAACCGCTTCGTGTTTTAAAAGCCTGGCGCGCCATGCGAAAAATGTCAGGCTATCGGAATGCACGAAAAATCTGGCTGAAAGACCTTATGCGGGACCGGACGCCCAACCGCATCCGCCGTTTCGGTCAGGCGCTGGTGCTGGCGGCGGAAATGCCGGCGGGGGCATCTCAAATCTACGCCCATTTCCTGCATACCCCGGCCTCGGTCGCGCGCTATGCGGCGATCATGATGGATATGGGGTGGAGCTGTTCGGCCCATGCCAAGGATATCTGGACCTCGCCTGAATGGGAACTCACGGAAAAGCTTGCCTCCCTCGACTGGCTGGTGACCTGTACCTCGGTTAATGCGGAACATCTGAAATCGCTCTCAGGCGATCCTTCCAAGGTCGAGTTGATGTATCACGGGCTCGACCTCGCGCGCTTTCCCGCGCACGGGGCGCGACGGCATCTGCGTGACGGGACTGAGACCGATGCGCCGGTCGAGCTTCTCTCCGTCGGCCGGGCGGTTGCCAAGAAAGGCTATGAGGATTTGCTCGCGGGCTTGGCAAAGCTGCCGAAGGGGCTCAACTGGCGCTTCACCCATATCGGCGGCGGGCCGCTTCTTAAAAATCTGAAGGAAGAAGCGGCGCGCCTCGGTCTTGATCACAAAATCAACTGGCGCGGCGCCCTGCCGCAGAAGGACGTGCTCTCGGCGCTACAGAACGCGGATATCTTCCTGCTCGCGAGCCGGATTGCCGAGGATGGCGACCGCGATGGTCTTCCCAATGTGCTGATGGAGGCACAGAGTCAGCAGGCGGCGGTGCTCGCGACCGATGTCTCGGCCATTCCGGAGTTGATCCGGAACGAGGAAACCGGCCTTCTGGTGCCGGAGCGAAACCCGGCAGCGCTGGCGGTTTCCCTTGAACGGCTGATCCGTGAGCCTAAGCTTCGCGCTGAACTTGCAAGTGCGGGGGAGGCGCGGCTTCGCTCCCTCTTCGACGCTCATAGATGGATCGATCATCTGGCGGCGAAACTGAAAGGTCCTGCGCCGGAGACCCAAAAAGCCGAGAGGCGCGCATGAGGCTTGCCTTCTATGCGCCGATGAAATCCCCCGATCACCCAGTCCCCTCGGGCGACCGGCGGATGGCGCGGCTTCTGCAAAAGGCGCTGAAGCGGGCCGGACATGAGGTAACGCTCGCGTCCGAGTTTCGGAGCTTCGAAGGCAAGGGCGATCCCGCCCGGCAGGAAGCGCTTCGGATGGAAGGCGAGGCGGAAGCTGCCCGGCTGATCGAGAAATGGCGCGCGGAACCGGAAAATATGCCCGAAGGCTGGTTCACCTATCATCTCTATCACAAGGCGCCGGACTGGATCGGCCCTGTCGTTGCCCGTACCCTCGGCATCCCCTATTTCGTGGCGGAGGCGAGCCATGCGCCGAAACGCGCGAAGGGCCCCTGGGCGATGGGGTATGAAGCGGCGGAGAAAGCCATCCGGGACGCACAGCGCATCTTCCATATGACGCGGCTTGACGGGGAATGCCTTGCGCCGCTTGCGAAATATGCCGATACCCTCGTCTATTTGCCGCCCTTTCTCGATACCGACGCCTTTGATGCGGAGGCTATTCCGGTGGACATCGCGCCCGAGATTCTCGCTGCAGGTGGCGCGGCCGATAAACATACCCTCCTTTCTGTCGCCATGATGCGCCACGGCGACAAATTGCAATCCTATCAGGCATTGGCGCTCTCACTCACTCACTTAGCACGATCTGACTGGCAGCTTCTTGTGATCGGCGACGGGGAGGCGGAGGCAGAGGTACGCGAATGCCTCAAACCTCTCGGCCCCTGCGTCGCTTATCTTGGGCGGCGCGCGCTTGAAGAATTGCCCGCCTGGTACAGCGCGGCCGATCTTTATGTCTGGCCCGCGGTCAATGAAGCTTATGGCATGGCCTTTCTGGAGGCGGGGGCGTCGGGCCTGCCGGTCGTCGCCTGCCGCCTTCGGGGCGTGCCCGATGTGGTGCGGGAAGATGAAACCGGCCTGCTGGTATCGCCCGAAGACCCAATGGCCTTTGCGGGCGCGATTGAAAGCCTGCTCGGGGATGCGAAGAGACGTGCAGGTATGTCGGCGGCGGCGCGGAATTTTGTCCGGCAGGAACGCACCCTCGATCATGCCGCGGCGATTTTGAAGGTGGAGATCGGACGGGGCGCAGCATGATCCGGCTTCTCCTGATCCGGCATGGAAAGACCGACTGGAACGCGATGAAGAAGCTGCAGGGCCGCCGGGATATTCCGCTTTCCGATACGGGGCGTCGGGCGCTCGCCTCCTTTCATATTCCGGCGGAATATGACGGATTTAAATTATATGCGAGCCCTCTTTCGCGCGCAGAGGAAACAGCCAAGCTGCTGAGCGGGCGCGAGATTTTCACCGACCCCGCCCTTATCGAGATGGACTGGGGCGACTGGGAGGGAGAAGTCGTCGCGGAGCTTCGCGCGACGCTCGGCGCGGATTTTATTGAGAACGAGGCGCGGGGGCGTCACATGCAGCCGCCCGGCGGGGAAAGTCCGGCCATGGTGATGGACCGGCTTCGTCCCTGGCTTCGGGACTTGCGGACCGACAGCATCGCCGTTACCCATAAGGGGGTGATCCGCGCGCTTGCGGCGCTTGCCTTTAATTGGGACATGACGGGCAAACCGCCGGTCAGTTTCAATTGGACGGCGGGCCATCTGTTCGAGGTGAGCGAGGCGGGGGATGTGCGCCCGCTTCAAATGAATATCAGTCTGGAGAGAGAATGACGTCTTCGCCCGTAAAAATCCTGTTCTATGTGCAGCATTTGCTCGGCATTGGGCATTTGCGCCGGACGGCGACGCTGACCCGCAACCTGATGCGCGCGGGCTTCGATGTCACGGTCGTCTCCGGCGGGCATGAGATCGACATCGATCTTGGCGGGGCCCGGCTGGTCCAGCTGCCCGCAACCCGTGCGACCGATCTCTATTTTAAGGTGCTGGTCGATGAAGAGGGAACGGTCATTGATGAAGCCTGGCGGGAGGCACGGGCGAAAAAGCTGCTCGATCTTTATCTCGACGTCGCGCCTGATGTCCTCGTTACCGAGCTTTTCCCTTTCGGCCGCCGCCAGATGCGGTTCGAGCTTATCCCGCTGCTGGAGGCGGCAAAAGCCTCCTCTAACCCGCCGCTTATTCTTTCCTCCGTTCGCGATATCCTCGTTGCCCAGACGAAGCCCGGCCGGAACGAGGAAATGCTGGAACGGGTCGAGAAATATTTCGATCATGTGCTGGTTCATGGCGACCCTGAGCTTATCTCGCTCGATCATACTTTTCCCCATGCGGCGCGCATCGCGAAACGGATTTTCTACACCGGTTATGTGGTGGACCGGACGGGAGTGAAGGGCGGCAAGGGCGCGCCGGGCGCGGGCGAGGTGATTGTCTCAAGCGGTGGCGGTGCGGTAGGTGCCAATCTTCTTAAAACCGCGATGGCGGCGCGGGCGCTTTCCTCGGCGCGCGAACTTACCTGGCGGGTGATGGTGGGTACAGCGGTGGAGACGGGCGAGTTCGAGGAACTGACCAAATTTGCGCCAAAGGGCGTGATTGTTGAACGGGCGCGCGCCGATTTCACGACGCTTCTCATGAACTGCGCGCTTTCGATCAGTCAGGGCGGTTATAATACGGTGATGGAAGTTCTGCATGCGAAGTGCCGCGCGGTGATCGTGCCCTACGCAGGCGGACTGGAGACAGAGCAGACGTTACGCGCGCGCCTTCTCGCCGAAAAGGGGGTGCTGCAGATCGCCGATGAGGAAGGGCTCAGCCCGGAAAAGCTTGCGGGCAAGATCGATGCGGCGCTTAATGGTCCGCCCGCCGAGGCCGCGATTGATGTGAACGGGGGAGAGAAGACGGTCGCGCTCATTCGAAGCTGGATGGAGGAGCGCGGATGACAGGCTGGGCCGATCTGCAAGAGGAGCTCGATCACTGGCAATCTGCCGGGCGCGTTGCGACCCTCTGGTGGCGCGATGATGATCTGGTGGCGCCGACGCCCGCGCTCGACCGGCTTTTGCATTTGCGCGATCATGTGGATATCCCGCTCGCCCTTGCCGTAATCCCGGAAAAGGCCAACCCAACCTTGCCGGAAGAAAAGCTGGAAGGCTGCGTCATTATCCAGCATGGCTTTGCCCATGAAAATACCGCGCCTGCGAGCGAGAAGAAATGCGAATTTCCGGCCTCCCTCCCGCTCGATCAGCGGCTCGGCGCGCTGGCCGAAGGGCGGGACACTTTAGCAAAGCTTTTTGAAGACCGCTTTCTGCCCGCGCTGGTGCCGCCCTGGAACCGGATCGCGGAAGACATGATCCCGCACCTGGCAAGCCTCGGCTTTATCGCGCTTTCGCGGTACAAGGCGCGGAAGGCGGAGTTGCTCGCGCCCAGGCTCATCGCCCTAAATACCCACGTCGATCCGGTCAACTGGCGGCGGGATAGAAGCGCCCTTCCTGAAGAGACGGTGCTGAAAATGTTGATCACGCATCTCGCGGCGCGGCGGATGGCGGCGATGGATGCTGCGGAACCGACGGGCATTCTTTCCCATCACCTCATGCATGACGAGGCGATTTGGGAATTGTTGTCGAAACTCCTTACCTTCCTTACGGGCCATCCGGCGGTACGCTGGATTTCGCTTCATACAGCGATTTCCCTTTCCGGCGAAATTCCGGAGGAGGCTTTCCTTTTCCATCCCCCGGCCTAGATCAGAACAGCAGGATGACGGAAAGCTTTAGCTATGCACCGCGAAATCTAATTGCAGATTATCTCCGGGCGCTTGCCGGTATTCTGCTCAGCTTTCTTCCACTCTTGTTGTTGAACCGGTTATCTGTCATTGTCTGGATACTGGTTTTTCTGCTTTTCCTGTTTGTCTGCTACGGGATGCGGACGCTCTTGCGTCAGGTGACCCGGCTGGAGATCGGGGAAACCGGGATTTTTGTGATCGGCCCCTTTAAACGGTCGATCCGATGGGAGGATTTGGGAGATTTCCGCCTGCGCTACTACTCGACCCGCCGGGACCGGGAAAAAGGCTGGATGAATCTCAAGGTAAGAGGTAAGGGCGTCCGATTGAGTATTGATTCATCCATCGACCGGTTCGACGAATTGGTTCATCTGGTCTATGCCGCCGCCCGCCATCGTCATCTTGTCATTGATCCGGTGACAGGGCGCAATCTTCAGGCCCTCGGTATCCATGTTCCTGTAGGGGAGGCATAATGCGCTGATGGCCAATGTCTTGCTTGTCAGGGACCTCAAGGTCGAATTTCATGTGGCGGAAGGGATCGTCAAGGCGGTTGATGGCGTTAGTTTCCGCGTCCCCGAGGGCAAGACGGTCGCGTTGGTCGGCGAAAGCGGCTCGGGCAAGTCGGTCATCAGCCAGTCGATCATGTCGATCCTGCCGAAGCCCGCGCGTATCAAAAGCGGCGAAATCCTTTTCTTCGATCCGGACAAGCCGGGCGTCTTCTATGATATCGCCAAGCTGAAGCCCGACAGCAGGGAAATGCGCAATATCCGGGGCGGGCGCATTTCCATTATCTTTCAGGAGCCGATGACCTCCCTTTCGCCGCTCCACACGATCGGTGACCAGATTTCCGAGGCCCTGCATCTTCACCACAAAAAAAGCCGCGCCGAGGGCGAGGAAATGACCAAGGATATACTGCGTCTGGTCGGTTTTCCCGATCCCGATGCGGCCTTCCATACCTACCCGTTTGAACTTTCCGGCGGCCTACGGCAGCGGGCGATGATCGCCATGGCCATGATCTGCCGCCCCGCCCTTCTGATCGCGGATGAGCCGACCACGGCCCTTGATGTGACGATCCAGGCGCAGATCCTCGATCTCATGCAGAAGCTGCAGAAACAGCTTAAAATGGCGATCCTGCTGATCACCCATGACCTTGGCGTCGTCGCCAGCATGGCCGACGAGATCGTTGTGATGTATCATGGCAAGGTGATGGAACAAGGCACCTTAGAGGATATTTTCAGATCGCCCGAGCATCCCTATCTGAAGGCATTGATGCAGGCAATCCCGCGCTTCAATATGGAGCCGGGCGAACGTCTGACCCCGATCCGGGAGATCCGCCGTGATGCCGACAGCAGGTTTCTGGAACAGGCCAATCCGCGCAAGCTGACGGCGGGCGACGACCGGCCGATCCTCGATGTCCGGAACCTGACCAAGAAATTCATGACGCGGAAGAAATCCCTGTTCGGCGGCAGCCCGGCGGGGGAAGTGCTGGCTGTTGATAATGTCAGCTTTTTCATCCGCCCCGGTGAATGCTTGGGCCTTGTCGGGGAAAGCGGCTGCGGCAAGACGACCCTGTCCAAGCTGATCCTTCGTGCGCTGACCGCGAGCAGTGGTTCCGTCACCTATAACGATCGCGGGCGCGATGTCGATGTACTGACCTTGGGCGGCAAGGACCTGTTCGATTACCGGAACAAGGTGCAGTTCATTTTCCAGGACCCTTTCTCATCGCTCAATCCGCGGATGACGGTTTATGACATCATATCCGAGCCGTTGATCATCCATAATGTCGGCACGCCAGCGGAGCGGGAAGAAACGGTGAAGGAGCTGATGACCCTCGTCGGGCTCGATATCCGTTTTTTGCGCCGCTATCCGCATTCCTTTTCGGGCGGGCAGCGGCAGCGTATCGGCATCGCGCGGGCGCTCGCGCTGAAGCCGGACCTTCTCATCTGTGACGAGCCGGTCTCGGCCCTCGATGTGTCGATCCAGGCGCAGATCCTCAACCTTCTGAAGGATTTGCAGGCGGAGCTCGGGCTCACCTATCTTTTCATTTCCCATAACCTCGCCGTCGTTGACTATATCGCCGACCGGATCGCCGTGATGTGTAAAGGCAGGCTGGTCGAGACGGCGCCGAAGGCGGAGCTTTTCCGCAATCCCGTGCATCCCTATACCAAACGCCTGCTCGCCGCCGTGCCGGAACCGAACCCGGAAAGCCGTCTCGATTTTTCAATGCTGGTGGAGGAAAAAGCCTCTAATCCCGAGCTCTGGCCGGAGCCTTTTACGGCGAATGAAACGACCCGGCCTGTGATGATGGATATCGGCAATGGCCATTTCGTGCGCGTGCATGAGGAAACCGATGTGAAGGAGCTGCAGCTGTGAGACGAGGTGCCGGATATATGGGCCGGATGGCCTGTCTTCTGCTGGTCCTTTTCGGGGGACTGGTCCAGATCGCGTCCGCCGAAGTCCCCTCCCTTGAAACGGACGTCAAGATGGGCAAGCTGCCGCCGCTGAAGGATCGCCTGCCGCTTGAGCCGCTTGTCGAAAAGGCGGAAACGGGTCAGATCCTGGGCCAGTATGGTGGCTCGCTTCGTATGCTGATCGGCAATCCGTCGGATGTGAAACTGATGTTCGTCTACGGTTATGCGCGGCTGGTCCGCTATGGACCCCATCTCAAGATCGAGCCCGACATCCTGAAATCCGTCCATGTGGAGGAAGGGCGCATCTTCACCATGACGCTTCGCAAGGGGCATAAATGGTCCGACGGCGCGCCCTTCACGTCGGAGGATTTCCGCTACTGGTGGGAGGATGTGGCGAATAATCCCAAGCTTTCCCCGGCGGGCCCGCCCGCCTCGCTGCTGGTGAACGGCGAGATGCCGAAAGTGACTTTCCCGGATGCCGAGACAGTGGTTTATGCCTGGTCGAAGCCCAATCCGGATTTCCTGCCGCAGCTGGCCGGCGCCGCCCCGCTGATCATTTACCGCCCGGCGCATTACCTCAAACAGTTTCATGAGAAATATATCGACAAGTCGAAGCTGAACAAGGTTCAGAAAATCAAGCTGAAGGCCTGGGCGGCGGAACATAACCGAAAAGACAATCTCTACAAGTTCGATAACCCGGAGTTGCCGACCCTGCAGCCATGGATGAATGTCACCGCAGCTCCCGCGACGCGGTTTATCGGCAAGCGCAATCCTTATTTTCATCGTGTCGATGAACGGGGACGTCAGCTTCCCTATATCGACGAACTGGTCTTTACGGTTTCGGAAAGCAAGCTGATCCCGGCCAAGGCGGCGGCGGGCGATACCGATCTTCAGGCACGCGGGCTCCGGCTTCAGGACGCGACGTTTCTTAAAGAGAACGAGAAACGCTCCCATTATCATACCTATCTCTGGAATACGGTGCGGGGCTCGCATTTCACCATCTATCCCAATCTCAACAGCCAGGACCCGGTCTGGCGCAAGCTGATGCGCGATGTCCGGTTCCGCCGCGCCCTCTCGCTTGCTATTGACCGGGAGGAAATCAACGATACCCTCTTCTTCGGCCTCGCGGTCGAAGGGAATAATTCGGTGCAGAAGCAAAGCCCCTTCTATTCGGAAGATTTGCGCTCTGCCTGGGCGCAATATGACGTCGACAAGGCGAACAAGCTGCTGGATGATATGGGGCTTACAAAGCGCAATGACGACGGCATCCGTCTCTTGCCGGATGGCAGGCCACTGGTCATCGTGATCGAGACGGCGGGCGAAGAGACGGAACAGTCAGATATTCTGGAACTGATCCAGGATTCCTGGCGCGATATCGGGGTCAGCGTTTTTACCAAACCGTCGCAGCGCGCTGTCTTTCGTAATCGCGTATTCTCAGGGGAGGCCGTGATGTCCGTTTCCTCCGGTTTCGAAAACGGGATGCCGACCGCAACTGCCAGTCCCGCAACCCTCGCGCCGACCAGCCAGATCAGCTATCAATGGCCAAAATGGGGCCAGTATTTCGAAACCAAGGGCAAGTCCGGCGAGCCGATTGACATGCCGGAGGCTAAGCATCTCTTTGATCTCTATAACAAGTGGCTCGCAACCATGGATGAGGATGAAAAAGCTGAAATCTGGAGGGAGATGCTGAAAATTCATGCCCAGCAGCAATTCACCATCGGCGTGGTTGGCGCCATACTGCAGCCGGTGATCGTTTCAGACAGACTTCGGAATGTGCCGGAAAAGGGCATCTATAACTGGGATCCGGGCGCACAGTTTGGCATGTATCACCCGGATATGTTCTGGTTCGACCGGAACGGGGGAAAGACGACGGCGGACAACGATTAAAACCGGGGCGGCGCAGGGCTGTTGACGGCATCGCCATTTTAGAGGAACAATACCGGACCGGGCGGGAACCTGGTCAAAGGGGGGCAGAACGGGGTTGGATGTTTACTTACTTTGTGCACAGATTGCTGGTCATGATACCGACCTTGCTGGTGATCAGTATTCTGACCTTCATTATTATCCAGCTACCGCCCGGAGATTACCTGTCCAACCATCTGGAGGAATTGAAATCGCAAGGGGAATCGGCGACAGCCATGGCCAAAATCGCCTTTCTCCGGACGCAATATTCCCTCGACAAGCCGTTGATCGAGCAATATGCGATCTGGATGGGGTTCTGGCCGGGACCGGAGGGCTTCTCCGGTCTTTTACAGGGAAACTGGGGGCAGTCCTTCATCTATGATTTGCCGGTCCGCGAAGTGGTGGGGGACAGGCTTGGCCTTTCCTTCCTGATTAATTTCTCGACCATCCTCTTCATCTATATTGTTGCCTTCCCGATCGGCGTCTATTCGGCGACGCGGCAATATTCGATCGGCGATTACGGCTTCACGCTTGTGGGTTATCTCGGCCTGGCCACACCCAACTTCCTGCTTGCCATGGTGCTGCTCTATTATGCCAATGTCTATTTCGGCATCTCCATCGGCGGGCTGATGGATGACAAATATCTCAATCAGCCCTGGAGTTTCGACAAGGCCCTCTCGGTGTTCGATCACATGCTGGTGCCGGTAATCGTGATCGGGACCAGCGGAACGGCGGCGATGATCCGGCGCCTGCGTGCGAACCTCCTCGATGAGTTGCAGAAGCAATATGTGACGACGGCCAAGGCGAAGGGTGTGCCACGCCTCAAAGGCCTGATCAAATATCCGATCCGGATGTCGCTCAATCCCTTCATCGCGGATATCGGTAATCTGTTGCCGGACGTTATTTCCGGCTCGGTCATTGTCAGCATGGTCCTAAGCCTGCCGACGGTCGGACCGCTCTTGCTTGAGGCCCTCCGCAGTCAAGACCAGTATATGGCAGGATCGCTCTTGATGTTCCTCGCCCTCCTGACCGTGATCGGGATGTTCATCTCCGATGTGCTGCTCGCGCTTCTCGATCCGCGCATCCGCTTAAGCGGGGGGGCAACGAAATGACCGACGTGACGTCCCCCAATCCGCCCGGTCCGAAGGATCCGAAACTGGAGCATTGGCATTCGAAGGAACCGTTCGATCCCTATTCGATCGAGAAACTCTCGCCCGAGCAGGAACGCTTTTACATGGCCTCGCAATGGCAGATGATGTGGTGGAAATTCCGCCGTCACAAGCTTGCCGTTGCAAGCGGGATCATGCTGCTCCTTTTCTATCTTTCGATCCTGATTTCGGAGTTTCTCGCGCCCTATAACCTGCATACGCGGCATACGAAATATATCTTTGCGCCGCCGCAGTCGATCCATCTGTTCCATGACGGGGAGTTTGTCGGCCCCTTCGTCTATGGCTATAAGCAGCGGCTCAATCTCGATACCTTCCGGCGGGAATATGAGGTGAATACAAAGCGGCCCTATCCGCTCCGTTTCTTCTGTGCGAGCGATCCTTATGAATTCTGGGGCCTGTTTGAGGCAGATATCCATCTCGTCTGTGCCGATGACAAGAAACTCGCCAGCTTCTTCTGGCTCGGCACGGACCGTCTCGGCCGGGACATTCTCTCGCGCATCATTTACGGCACGCGGATTTCGCTCACTATCGGGCTCATCGGGATCGCCATCAGCTTCACGCTCGGCATCATATTGGGCGGGATATCCGGCTATTACGGGGGCTGGATTGATAATGTCATCCAGCGCACGATTGAACTTTTGAAAAGTCTGCCGCAACTGCCGCTCTGGCTTGCGCTTTCTGCCGCGCTACCCGTTACCTGGTCGCCGATCCTCGTCTTCTTTGGCCTTACGGTCATTCTGGGCCTCTTGGACTGGCCGGGCCTTGCGCGTGCCGTGCGGTCGAAATTCCTGTCCTTGCGGGAGGAGGATTTCTGCACCGCCGCACAGTTGATGGGCGCGCGACCACGCCGGATCATTGCGCGGCATCTCCTGCCTTCCTTCGCGAGCCATCTGATCGCGAGCGCGAGCCTTGCGATCCCGAGTATGATTTTGGGCGAGACGGCGCTCTCCTTCCTGGGGCTTGGCCTTCGTCCGCCGATCACCTCCTGGGGGGTATTGCTCAACGAGACCACCAATATCAATGCGGTGGCGACGACGCCCTGGCTGATTTATCCGGTCGTGCCGGTCATTCTGGTGGTGCTGGCCTTCAATTTCCTGGGTGACGGCTTGCGTGACGCGGCGGACCCTTACAAATAGGAAGGCCTCAGGCGTCCTTTAAAATCACGAGATCGACGGCGTCCCGCACGCCTTCGACGCTCCGCCCATGACGGCGTTCCAGTTGAAGGCGAGGGTGATAGCCTTGCGCCTCGGCCGAGGTTAAGGTTTCCGCCGTGACGAGGGCGCGGGCTTGCTCCCTCTTGCAATGCTTGTCGAGCTTGGCGGCGAGATTGACCGGATCGCCGATCACCGTATATTCAAGCCGGCTGTCATCGCCGACCGCGCCGAAAATGACCGGCCCGACGGCGGCGGTGAAACGAACAATCATTTCAGGCGCGCCGATTTTCCTCTGATCCGCCGCCCAGTCTTCTGCCGCCTCCAGCAATGCCTCCATCGCCCGGAGGCAATCGGCGGCATAATGCGCTGTCGGAACAGCGGCGCCGAAGGTTGCGAGAATGCCGTCGCCCAGAAACTTGTCGATGGTGCCGCCGTTTTTCTGGATGACGGGGACGACGCGCGCCTGATAGTCGGCGAGAAGCGCAATCACTTCATTGGCGGGCAGTTCCGCCGAGAATTTGGTGAAGCCTTGCAGATCGCATTGCAGAATGGCGGCTTCGCGCGTCTCGCCGGTGCCGGGCTCGATCCAGCTTTCCGCGCGAGTGATCTGCGCCGCAATCTCTGGAGAGAAAAAGCGCGAGAGGTCCTTCGCCGCGATGGCCTGCGTCACGGAACGAATAAGCAGCCGCCGCGCCCGGACAATGACGAGGGCGAGGATAAAGGTCACCATCAGGATGCTGATCACCTTGTCGAACTCGGCCCCGATCAGGATTTTAAGCGAGGTCGCAAATTCCACATAATCGCGGGTGATCTGCCCCATGCCTTCCGCATGTACGGCATAGCCCAGCAGCACCAGCCAGCCGACGGCGGCGCTTATCCCGGCAAGGATGACGTAACCGACCTCGAACCGCAGCGCGCGAAGGGCGATGAAGATAAACACATAGAGCAGCGTCGGGGCTTTGAGGTAGAAGGCGGGCGGCTGATTATATTGGATGTGAAAGCTGAAGATGAGGAACATCAGGAGCGCCATATCCGCGATGACCGAGACGGCGAGGAACCAGGCGGGGAGCTTGCCCGCATAGGCAAGGGCGAGCCGCATCAGCGAAAAAGCGCCGTAAGCCATCAGCGCATAAGGCACGGGCGCGAACATCACATCGGCGGAAAAGGCCTTGGGCGAGAGGGCATAGAGGCTTGCAAAGGTCGCGACGATGATCACCTGAACCCAGGCGATCAGGATTTCCGACTGGTCCTGCTGGCGCGCAATCGCGTCGCGCACCCGGGCGGGCAGCTCTCCCTCGATCGGATCACCGAGAATTGTTTTAAGGATTTTGCGCCACATCCCCGTCATATGGCGCCTATGCCCCGCCTGCTGATACACAGTTCATCATATTGGCGTGATCGCTTTCTTTTGAAGCCAGAGGCTGGTCTCATAGGCCCCGTCCGGCAGCGGCAGGTCCCGGACGGCAGAGGCTTCAAGCGCCGCCTTCATATAGCGACCCACATAGCAACTTGAAAAGACAAGCTCGTATCCGCCGCCAAGGAAGAGGGGGGCCGTCGCCTGTTGCTCGTTATAGCCGCGCCAGTCCCAGCTTTCCGGGTAATCATGGGGCAGGAAAATATCATGGATATGCACGAAAACCCCGGTGGGAAGTCGTGGCAGGATATCGAGGAAGAGGAGATCCACATCGCTTCCCGGCATGGCGATATGGCTGCTGTCGATAAAAAGGAAATCCCCGGCGCGAAGCGCGTCGAACGGCACCTCCGGTGCGTCATGCAGGGTTTTGCGCACAACCTCGATTGGCAGGCTTTCGATGGGTGCGCGGGGGGCCGGGTCGATGGCGGTGAAGTGGGTATCAAGGCCGCCGTCGCGGATCGCCCGCGCCATGAAACGCGTTGAATGACCGGAGCCGACTTCGACAATGCGTTTCGGTTTCTCTTTTCGCACCATCAGATAGGCCATCGCCGCATCGAGCCGCGGGAACCAGTCCTGCTCCCATCTCGGCTCCGGCGCAGGCAAGGCCTTAAAATCTTCAAATTCGGCGCGGTAGGCGGAGAGTTCGTCGAGCAGCGATTTAATGGCATCTTCGCGGGCTTTCATCGCCGCCTCGATTGCCTTATAGGGCCCGCGCGCACCTGCTTTCGGAAGGCTGTCCGCATAGCGGTAGGGGATAAAGAATCCCTCCTTCCTAATGCCAAGGATGGTATTCAGCCCCATGCGGAGACGGCGCATAGTCATAAGCGACAACCCTTTGTCGATGCTTCATTTCTTTTATGATGGCGTGTTCCATCTTCTGTCCCTATTCTTGGGAAAAAAGAACAGCAACAGGACGGGACGGTACGCATGAGCGCATCTTTTCATATCACCATCGAAAATTCTACTCTAAGCGTGCGCCTCGACCGGCCGGAGAAGCATAACATGCTGGACCCGGCGCTGATGTTCGAACTTCGCGATGCGCTTCTTGCGGCGGCGAAGGACACTTCCATTCGCGTTATGACCCTGACCGGCACGGGAAAAAGCTTCTGCGCGGGCGCGGATCTTGGCAAGATCGGTAAGTATAATTTTGATGAAAACCCGTTCGAGCAGCTGACGTGGGAGATCGAGAACCTGCCCTTTCCGACCATCTGTGCATTGAATGGCGGGGTCTATGGCGGCGGAACGGATCTTGCTCTTTCTTGCGACTTCCGGATCGGCGTTACGGGAATGAAAACCTTCATTCCGCCCGCGCGTCTTGGCATTCACTATCCGCCGGTCGGGCTTAACCGCGCGGTTGCGCGCCTTGGCCTCGGCCCCGCCAAGCGGCTGTTTCTTGCCTGTGAGACCTTGCAAGCGGAGGAAATGAAGGAGATTGGCTTTCTCGATTACCTCGTCGCGCCGGAAGACCTCAAAGAAAAGACGGCATCTTTAGCATCAAACCTCACCGCGCTGGCCCCGTTAAGCGTTTCCGGCATGAAGGCGACATTAAACGAGATCGCGCGGGGTGAGTTCGATATGGCAAGGGCACGGGAACGGCAGGCGCGTTGCCTTGCCTCCGATGATTTCGTTGAAGGCAAGGCCGCCATGACGGAGAAGCGCCCGCCCGCCTTTACCGGTAAATAAAGCGGTACAGATCGGCGGATTGCTCGTCCCTAGAGGATGAATTTGGACAGATCCATATTCGTTGCGAGCTGCTCGCCGAGATGCTTTTCGACATAGGCGGCGTCGATGGTGATCGTGGCGCCGTCATGGTCGGTTGCCGTGAAGCTGATTTCCTCCAGCACCCGTTCCAGGACCGTATGAAGCCGCCGGGCGCCGATATTCTCGACCGCTGCATTCACATCGGCGGAGATGGTCGCGAGCGCATCTATGGCATCATCGGTGAAGTCGAGCGTGACGCCTTCCGTCTCCAGCAGGGCGACATATTGCGTGATCAGGCTCGCTTCCGGCTCGGTCAGGATGCGGCGGAAATCCTCCTTCGTGAGGGCCTGCAACTCGACCCGGATCGGCAGACGGCCCTGCAACTCCGGCAACAAGTCCGACGGCTTCGCGATATGGAAGGCGCCAGATGCAATGAAGAGGATATGATCGGTTCGTACCGTGCCGTATTTCGTGCTGACGATCGTGCCCTCGATCAGCGGCAGAAGATCGCGCTGCACGCCTTCGCGGCTCACGTCCGCGCCCTGCCGGTCGCTCCGTGCACAGATCTTGTCGATCTCGTCAAGGAAGACGATGCCGTGATTCTCCACGAGCGAAATGGCTTCGCGCACGACCGCATCCTCATCGAGCAGCTTGTCGCTTTCCTCATCGATCAGGTACTTATAGCTGTCGCGAACCGTGAGCTTGCGGGGTTTCGTCCGCTGCCCGCCGAGCTTGCCGAGCAGGTCATTGATGTTCAGCATGCCCATCTGCGCGCCCGGCATGCCGGGGATATCGAAGGTTGGCATGCCGCCGCTCCCGGTATCGACGAGTTCGAGCTCGATCTCCTTGTCATCCAGCGCGCCCTCGCGCAGCATCTTCCGAAATTTCTGCCGCGTATCGGGGGAGGATTTCTCCCCGACGAGCGCGTTCAGAACCCGTTCCTCCGCCGCCAGTTCGGCTTTCGCGACGACTTTCTGGCGCTGGTCCTCGCGCACCATATTAAGGGCAATCTCGATCAAATCACGGACGATCTGCTCTACATCGCGGCCGACATAGCCGACCTCGGTAAATTTCGTCGCCTCGACTTTCAAAAACGGCGCATGGGCGAGTTTGGCGAGACGGCGGGAAATCTCCGTCTTGCCGACACCCGTCGGGCCGATCATCAGGATGTTCTTGGGCAGGACCTCCTCGCGCAGATCGTCCGACAGCTGCTGACGGCGCCAGCGGTTGCGAAGGGCGATGGCGACGGATTTCTTGGCGTCCGACTGGCCGACGATATGCCGGTCCAGCTCATAGACGATTTCCCGCGGCGATAACTCAGACATTTTCAGTGATGCTCTCGATTGTAACATTTTCGTTGGTATAGACACAGATTTCCGCGGCAATCGACATGGCCTTGCGGGCGATATCCTCGGCCTCCATGTCGTCGCGGTCAATCAGCGCGCGGGCCGCTGACAGGGCGTAGTTGCCGCCCGATCCGATGGCGATGATGCCATCCTCCGGCTCCAGCACATCGCCGTTGCCGGTCAGGATCAGCGAGACCGAGGCATCGGCAACCGCCATCATGGCTTCCAGACGGCGGAGATATTTATCGGTGCGCCAGTCCTTCGCAAGTTCGACACAGGCGCGGGTCAGATTGCCGGGATGCTTTTCGAGCTTGCCTTCCAGCCGCTCGAACAGGGTGAAGGCATCGGCGGTCGCCCCGGCGAAGCCGACAATCACGTCCTGATGCGGGCCGATCCGGCGGACTTTGCGGGCGTTGGCCTTGATGACCGTCTGGCCGAGCGAGACCTGGCCATCGCCCGCGACGACAACCTTGCCGTTCTTGCGGACCGACAGAATGGTCGTGCCATGCCAGCTTGTGGGTTTTTCAGACATATGGACTTCTTTGCATTTTCAGATATCGGACCCTGACGATGTAACCATTTTACCGCGAGGGTCAAGGTGCAATCATATGCATGCCGTCGGCCTGTTGCCTCCGATTGCGGCCTTCGTCACATTCCGGCGCCTTCAGCGTCATAACAGTGGAAGACACTGAACCGGAGGATAAAATATGTCTGATAAAAGCATTGCCGCCCCGGATGGGGACGATACGGCCTCGAACCTGAGGGCTATTTTCGAGATTCTGAGTTATATCCATGTCGATGCCCAGCGCGACAATTATGCGGAACTCGCAGACCGGATCGAATTTGCTCTCAATCTCGCGGAAAAGCTGATCAAATCCGGGAACTCGGGCGCGGATATGATGTCAAAAACGATATCTCAGGATACGGCGCAATCCGGCAGCGATGCTGCCGTACCCGGCACCGCACCCACCCAGATGCCCGCCAGTTAGTGCTTTCCTTGGAGCGCCGCACGCAAAAGTTTGGATTTCTCGGGAAGTTCCTGCTATATCACCGCCTGATAAAGGATCAGTCTCCGCCCGGAAGGAAGCAGGATGCGTGAAGGCAGTGTAAAGCGGAAAACCAAGGAAACCGAGATTGAGGTCAGCCTCAATCTTGATGGGACCGGCGTTTATGATGTCAAGACAGGTATCGGATTTCTCGATCACATGATGGAGCAGCTCTCGCGCCACAGCCTGATCGATCTGAAACTCCGGGCAGAGGGCGATCTGCATATTGACTTTCATCATACGACCGAGGATACCGGCATCGCGATTGGTGAGGCCTTTGCGAATGCGCTTGGCGATTTGAAAGGCATCCGCCGCTACGCTTCCGCGCTGATCCCGATGGATGAGACGCTGACACGGGTTGCGCTTGATATTTCCAACCGGCCCTATCTGATCTGGAAGGTGGATTTCAGCCGCGACAAACTGGGCGAGATGGATACCGAGCTTTTCAAGGAATGGTTTCAGGCCTTCGCGCAAGCGGCCGGCATCACGCTGCATGTGGAAAATCTTTACGGCACGAACAACCATCATATCGTTGAAAGTTGTTTCAAGGCGCTTGCACGATCCTTGCGCGATGCGATCGAGATTGACCCGCGCCGGGCCGATACGATCCCGTCGACGAAAGGGGTTCTGGGCGGCAGCCTGTAGCCTTTTCACACTGATCCGCCTGCGGGCGGGAGAACTCATCATCTTGCCGTCATCCGGCGAGGGCATAAATCGGATATGCAAACAGCAATAATAGATTACGGTTCGGGAAACCTGCGATCCGCCGCCAAGGCATTTGAACGGGCGGCGCGCGAAGCGGACCTTGCCATGACCATTGAGGTGACGGACGATCCGGCGCGCGTTTCGGCGGCAGACCGGATCGTGCTGCCGGGTGTCGGCGCCTATCGCGCCTGCAAGGAAGGTCTGCTGGCGGTCGGCGGAATGGCCGAGGCGCTGGAACATGCGGTGATCGAGAAAGGGCGGCCCTTTTTCGGGATTTGCGTCGGCATGCAGCTGATGGCGAGTCGCGGGATCGAATACGGCGTGACGGAGGGTTTCGGCTGGATCAAGGGCGATGTGGTGCGGCTGGAGCCCACCGATTCAACGCTTAAAATCCCGCATATGGGCTGGAACGAGCTGGAGCTTGTCGCGGCCCATCCCCTCTTTGACGAAATTGAAAACGGCGCCCATGCCTATTTCGTGCATAGCTATCAGATGAAGCCGGAGACGGAAGGCGAGCTTCTTGCCAGAGTCGATTACGGCGGGCCGGTGACGGCGGTTGTCGGCCGGGACAATATGATCGGCACCCAGTTCCATCCGGAAAAAAGCCAGGAAACGGGCCTGAAGCTGATCACCAACTTCCTGAAATGGAGGCCCTGATGCCGGATCGTGGCCGGACAATCCAGCAGCCTGTGATCGAGGCGGTCGAGGAATTCGATCCCTCCGATCTCGATGATCTCTGCGAAGCGGCGGAAGAGGCAATCCTTGATGGCAACGGCTTCGGCTGGCTGACGCCGCCGCCGCGCTCGGTACAGGAATCCTTCTGGAAAGGCGTGCTGATGGTGCCCGTGCGCGAGCTTTACTGCGCGCGCTTCGAAGGGCGGATCGTAGGCTCTGGCCAGCTTGTGAAACCTTTCTCGAATAACGAGGCGAGCGGCCATATTGCGCAGATTTCGACCTTTTTCATCGCGCCTTATGCCCGGGGCTATGGCCTTGCCATCGGGCTTCTCGCAGTGATGGAGAAAAGCGCGAAGGAACAGGGCTTCAAGATTCTCGAGGCCGATGTGCGCGAAACACAGACGGCGGCCATTTCGCTGATGGAGAGTAACGGCTTTGAACGCTGGGCGGTCAAGGAACGATATGCCTGGAACGGCGAGCGCTATGTCGACGGTTTTTATTACAAGAAGAATCTGGTGGAGTTTGACGAGATATGAACCTCTATCCGGCAATTGATCTGAAAGACGGAAATTGCGTCCGTCTCCTCCGGGGTGAAATGTCCGCAGCGACCGTCTTTAACGATGATCCGGCGGCGCAGGCCGAAGCCTTTCGTGCGGCGGGCTTCGAGCGGCTCCATCTGGTTGACCTGAACGGCGCCTTCGAAGGGCGGCCCGTCAATGCGAAGGCGGTTGAGGCCATTCTCGCCGCGACCGACGTGCCCGTGCAGCTTGGCGGCGGCATCCGCGATCTCGCGACCATCGAAGCCTGGCTCGACCGGGGGCTTTCCCGGGTCATTCTCGGCACCATCGCCCTTCGTGATCCCGAGATTGTAAAAGCGGCCTGCAAGGCCTTTCCGGGTCATATCGCCGTCGGGATCGATGCGCGGGACGGGCGGGTTGCCGTCGAAGGCTGGGCGGAGACGAGTGAGACAACGGCGCTTGACCTCGCCAGAAAATTTGAGGATGCGGGCGTCGAGGCCATCATCTATACGGACATCGATCGCGACGGTGCGCTTCAGGGCGTGAATGTCGAGGCGACGGAGGCTTTGGCTCGCGCGGTTTCCCTTCCCGTCATCGCCTCGGGCGGTGTCGCCTCCATCACCGATATCGAACGGCTGCTGGACGTTGAGGAAAGCGGGATTGAAGGCGTCATCATTGGCCGGGCGCTGTATGACGGGTGGATCGATCCTGCGGCCGCACTTCGCCTGACACGGGGGGAAAATGCTTAAATCGCGCATCATTCCCTGCCTCGATGTGAAGGACGGCCGCGTCGTCAAGGGCGTCAATTTCGTCGACCTGATCGATGCGGGCGATCCGGTGGAGCAGGCGCGCGTCTATGATGCGCAAGGGGCGGACGAGCTGTGCTTCCTCGATATCACCGCAACTTCCGATAACCGCGATACCATTTATGACGTGGTGCGCCGGACGGCGGAGCAATGCTTCATGCCGCTTACCGTCGGTGGCGGCGTCCGCCAGGTGGAGGATGTGCGAAGGCTTCTCCTTGCGGGGGCGGACAAGGTTTCGATCAACAGCGCCGCCGTGAAGCGGCCCGAGTTCGTGCGCGAGGCGGCGGAACGGTTCGGGCGGCAATGCATCGTTGTTGCGATTGACGCCAAGCAGACCGGACCTAACAAGTTCGAGATTTTCACCCATGGCGGACGGGAACCGACGGGGATCGATGCCGTGGAATGGGCGGAACGGATGGCGGAATATGGCGCAGGCGAAATCCTTCTCACCTCCATGGACCGGGACGGGACGCGCTCAGGCTTCAATATTCCGCTGACCCGCGCGGTTGCGGATGCGGTGGAAATTCCGGTCATCGCCTCCGGCGGGGTTGGCAATCTCGATCATATGGTCGAAGGTATTCGCGACGGTCACGCGACGGCGGTGCTGGCCGCGTCGATTTTTCATTTTGGTGAATTTACGGTACTTGAGGCGAAACAGGCAATGCGCGATGCCGGTCTTGCCGTCCGGTTATAGGAGAGAGTCATGGCAAACAAGACGAAGGCACCGGGCCTCAACCGGCTTTTTGAGACCATCGAGGCGCGCAAATCTGCCGATCCGAAAAGCTCCTATACCGCGAAGCTTTATGCCCGGGGAACAGAGAAGATTGCCCAGAAAGTCGGTGAGGAAGCGGTCGAGCTTGCGCTTGCCGCCGTCAAGAAGGACCGCGAAGAGGTTATCGCCGAAAGCGCCGATCTCCTTTATCATGTGCTGGTGCTCTGGGCCGATGCGGGCGTAACGCCCGCCGATGTCTATGCCATGCTTGCCAAGCGGGAAGGGATGTCGGGCATCGACGAGAAGGCCGCGCGCAAGAAGGACTGAAAGGATCAGAAAATGGCGTATGACAAGGACAATATCTTTGCAAAAATCCTCCGGGGCGAAATCCCGAACACGACCGTCTATGAAGATGACGCCGTGCTCGCTTTCAACGATATTGCGCCGAAAACGCCGGTCCATGTTCTCGTGATCCCGAAGCGTCCTTACGTCGATATGGACGATTTCGCCGCCAATGGTGCGCCGGAGGAAGTCGGGAATTTCTTCATCAAGGTCGGCGAGATCGCCCGTGAGCTCGGCCTTCATGACGGCGGTTATCGCGTGGTCACCAATAACGGCGAGGCGGCGGGCCAGATCGTGCCGCATTTCCATGTGCATATTCTGGGCGGTCAGAAAATCGCGGAAGGCAGCATGGCGCGGGGCATGTAAGGCCCTTGCTTCTCTTTTTTCCTACATCATCTCCGGCAGGTCGCGGGCATTTTCGACAATGAAGATGCCAAGCTGTTCGGCGCGGCCCCGGATCAGCGCTTCCTGCTGACGGAGGGTGGAGA
>SBHH01000260.1 GCA_006226265.1 Alphaproteobacteria bacterium
TCCTTGCCGATGCCCATGTCGCCGGTGGCGACGCCCTTGACGCTGCCGTCTTCATGGTAAAGCACTTCGGCGGCGGCAAAGCCCGGATAGACCTCAACGCCGAGGGCTTCCGCCTGCTCCGCCAGCCAGCGGCAGAGATTTCCAAGGCTAATGATATAGTTGCCGTGGTTGCGAAGCTGACCCGGCAGTAGAAAATTCGGGAAGCGAAGCTCGCTCGCCTTGGTCATAAAGTAGAATTTTTCCGATTTGACCGGCGTGTTGAGCGGTGCACCCTTCTCTTTCCAGTCGGGGATCAGTTCATCCAGTGCGCGGGTTTCGAACACATTACCCGAGAGGATATGCGCCCCGATCTCGGAGCCTTTTTCAAGAACGCAGACCGTAAGGTCGATCCCTGCTTCCTCGCTCAGTTGCCGTAATTTGATCGCCGCAGATAACCCGGCGGGGCCGCCGCCGACAATTACGACATCAAACTCCATAGATTCGCGTTCCATCACTCGCCTCTTTCACGTTGCCGGCTGATTGGCAGCCGTTGTCCTTATTATTCCTGCTTGTTTTTGCGCCCCGGGAACCGCCCCGCAACCGGCCATACCGGGCTGTTAATCCCCTGACACTATATTTTTTTCCTTGTGCGTCAATCCCGATTGCGAAGCCTTTTGGCGGTTTCCCGCGCTTCCCCGACATCATGCAGAGTTTTTTTGATCTGTATAAATATTGAAAAGGTAGGCGGCAACCCGGATGGAAGAAGGCGTATGCGCCAAAAGATATTCTTTCCCTTCTCTGGCGGTGGAAATCATTGCTATGATGCGCGTCATGGAAAGTCTTTCGGAAATAAACGCGCTTCTTGACTTCTACCGCGCAGCCGGGGTGGACGAGACGATTGGCGATCTACCCGTTAACCGGTTTGAGGTGAGCACGAAAGCCCGGCACCCAAAGGCAGCGTCCGAAATGAAAGCGCCGCCGCAAGCGACTGCGCGGAGTGTCCCGCCCCCGAAAGCTGCGCTTCCGCCCTCCGCTCCCCTCAAATCACTGGAAGAGGCCGCGAGCGCCGCCTGCAAACTTGCCCACGGCGCAGGCAATATCGAATGCCTTCGCAAAGCCGTTGCCGGATATGACGGATGCTCCCTTCGCAAGATGGCGATGAATACGGTCTTCGCCGAAGGCGATCCATCCGCTCGCCTGATGATCATCGATCGCCCGCCATCAGTTGACGAGGATCGGAGCGGCACACCCTTTGCCGGTGCGGCAGGCGAATTACTGAACCGAATGCTAGCCGCCATCGACCTTAAGCGCGAAGACTGCTATCTCGCAAGTCTGCTGCCCTGGCGCCCGCCGGGGGGACGCGCGCCGACGCAGGAAGAACTAGCCCTGTGCCTGCCCTTTATCGAACGCCATATAACGCTCGCAAGGCCGCAATATCTCCTCGTCTGTGGAGAGGCGGCCGGCTTCCTTCTGAAACGCGACACTGGTATCAACAAACTTCGTGGAACCTGGACAGATTACCCGGCCGGGGAGACAAACATTCCCCTGCTGCCGATCTTCCATCCGACCTTCCTTCTGGAATATCCGGCGGCCAAACGCCATGCCTGGCGGGATCTGCTGCAATTGAGAGCGGCGCTGGAGAGGGAATAGTAACCTTTTTCCGGCATACTCCCCAACTTGTCGCCCGTGTTTTTTTGAGTATAGTCTGCCCATGCGATTTTTTCCGACTGCCCTTACCGGTATTTTCAATCCCGGCAAAAAGACCGTTTTGGCGCTGTTTTTCCTGATCGGACTGACAGCGTTCCATGCGCCATCGACATGCGCGGAGGAAATTCCGAATGTGCTTTCACAGCAGGACGTCGAAAAATATCGGAAGGTTTTTGCGCTTCAGGTTGACGGCAACTGGAAGGCCGCCGACAAGATTATCAAGTCACTTTCAAGCGAAATCCTGCTCGGCCATGTGAAATTCCAGCGTTACATGCATCCGACGAAATATCATGCGAGCTATCCGGAACTGCATCTCTGGATGAAGGCCTATTACGACCTTCCGGAGGCCTATCGTATTTATGCATTGGCTAAAAAGCGCCGTATTGACGGATGGAAACCACTGACCGAACCGGTGCACAGCCGTTATCTTGGCGGGACGGGGCCGGGGCAGCCCATCTTCCTTTCCCGTTCTTATAAAAGCAAGCGGCAGCGCTCCGCTCAAGTTCGCAACAATGTCGCCCACGCAAAGCGCGTCGTCCGCAGTTATCTCTATCGTGGACAACCAACCAATGCTGTCAAATATCTGCAGCAGAAAAAGATCATCCGCTTACTCGATCAAGTCGAGTATGACCAACTTCTCGAAAAAATCTCCAAGAGTTACTTCATCTACGGGCTCGACGAAAAGGCGGTTAATTACGCTGAAAAGGCCTTGGCCAAATCCCGGAAATATGTTCCGCTCGCCGACTGGACAGCAGGCCTTGCCGCATGGCGGCGGGGTGATATAGAGAAGGCGGCGGGGCACTTCGCAGCCCTTGCCAAAACAAGCCGGATTTCCGACTGGAACTACACCGCAGCCACATGGTGGGCCTCGCGAGCCTATCTGAAGCTTGGCGAGCCGGTAAAATCCGTGCATTACCTGAAACTGACCGCAAACCAGCCGCACACCTTCTACGGTCTTCTGGCCATGCGTCAGCTCGGAATTGAGAAGGCATTTAATTGGGATTTGCCGCGCCTCACCCGGGAGCAGATCAACTGGCTAATCAAGGTCCCGTCGGCGAAGCGTGCCATCGCCTTGAGCCAGATCGGACAATATAATCTGGCCGCGCAGGAACTGCGCGCCGCCTTCCCAAGCGCGAATCCGAAGCTCGCCCCGCTCCTGCTTGCACTTGCAGAACAGATTGGCGCCCCTTCCGTCGCCATGCGGATGGGCCTTTATCTTTGGGAATCAGAGGACGTCACGTGGGATGCGGCGATCTATCCACTACCGAAATGGCATCCGACCGAAGGGTTCAAGCTCGACAAGGCGCTTCTGTTCGCCTTTATGCGGCAGGAATCCGGTTTCTACACCCTTGCCAACAGCAGCGTCGGCGCACGCGGCCTGATGCAGATCATGCCTTCAACCGCGAGCTACCTTTCCGGTGACCGCAGCCTTCGCCATCGCAATAACAAAAAGCTGTTCGATCCCGCCTATAATCTGGAGCTTGGCCAGAAATATCTCGCCTATCTCATGGGCAACAAGGATGTGGATACCAACCTCTTCCATCTGACCATCGCCTATAATGGTGGCCCCGGCAACTTGAAGAAATGGAAGAGCGAGACCAAATACCAGGGCGATCCGCTTTTCTTTATCGAGGCGATGCCGAGCCGGGAGACCCGAGATTTCATCAAAAGGGTCTTGACCAACTTCTGGATCTACCGTCATCGTATGGGTCAGGAACTGCCCGGCCTTGACCAGATCGCCCAAGGCCAGTGGCCACAATATCAATCGCTGGATAACCAGGTAAAAAAGGTTGCAGACAGTGCCGGGAATTGACGAGAGCCGCCCCTTCATTCCGGTTCGCATTGCCGTGCTGACCGTTTCCGATACGCGCGGGATAGCCGAAGACCGCTCCGGCCAGATGCTCGTCGACCGGCTGGAGGCGGCGGGCCATATCCTCGCGGACCGGAAAATCATCCGCGATGAAATTTATGAAATCCAGAATGTCCTTGAAGAATGGATCGGCGATGAAACCGTCGATGCCGTGATCTCGACCGGCGGCACGGGGGTGACGGGCCGCGATGTCACACCGGAGGCTTTCTCTTCGCTATATGAGAAGGAAATCCCGGGCTTTGGCGAGCTTTTCCGGATGCTGAGCTATCAGAAGATAGGCACCTCGACGATCCAATCGCGCGCGACCGCCGGCGTCGCGCGGGGAACCTATCTTTTTGCCCTTCCAGGTTCTACCGGGGCCGTCAAGGATGCCTGGGACGATATTCTCGTCCATCAGCTCGACTATCGCTTCATGCCTTGCAATTTCGTCGAACTGTTCGACCGCCTGCGGGAACATGAGAAGCGCAACAAAGACTGAGGTCATCTGTCAACCTGCAACACCAAATTTTAAGATTTAACCGGTAAGGTCAAAAAATTGTAATTTCAAGGGTGCATAAAGAACAAGAAATGGCCCGCTTTTTCACGACCTCCCGTTACCGCAGCCACGGCCGCAAAGATCATCGCCATGAACTGCCGCAACTCAAGCTGACGCTTGCCGGACGTGAGTTTACGACTTACGACTGGAGCCTTGGGGGATTTCGCATCGACGACTTTCAGGGCCGCCCGATAATTGGTGAATTGATGACCGTCACCGACATGTCCTATGAGGATATCAAGCTTGGCGGGGTAAAATCCACCGCCACCGTCACTCGCATTGTCATCGGCAAGAACCAGGTCGCCTTTGCCTTCAACAGACTTGACGAAAAAGCCTTCAGCTTTCTGGAAGCCGCGAGCATGAAACGGCTTTCCCGCCTCGCCCGGATTTGAGGTCCGGCGGAAAAGCCGCCTGGCACAAAAACAACTCAAACTACAATACGCAACCGAACCGCTATGGACTGATCCAGTAACCGCCAGAGGAGAGACAGGACACGGCAACCTCCGTTGTTGTCCGGCCGTTATAGTAAATGGTCTGGCGATATTCCTTACAAAGATTGCCACTGCTGTCATAGCCGCTGTTGATCACGACAACCGTGCCGCTCCGACCACCGCGCGACCAGCTGATGACTTTGCCCACCGGCGCATCAAGCGCGGCATAGACCGCCTGATGATGCAGCTCGATCTGAACGCTCGAAAGATTGAGCAC
>SBHH01000291.1 GCA_006226265.1 Alphaproteobacteria bacterium
ACTGCAGCTGGTGAATGACTTTTCTCGTGAAATCAGAGCATTCGCTTCACCAAGCCCCCGCAACTCTTTCATCAGCGCGAATGGATGGGGATATTCAAGTGTCAGGACGTCGACATCTGTCACCGGCAGTGCAAGGCCCGCACGCTGCAGTAAGGACCCGGCATCGCGTACTTCGGTGAAGGGAGAGATCCTTGGACTGACGCCGCCGCGAATTTCGGCTTCTGCCTCGGTCAGGCTGAGTTTCAACTCCCGCAGGCTGTCGACACCGAACAGAGCACCAAGAAAGACCCCATTCGGCTTCAGGCATCGGGTAATGAGGGAAAGCGCACCCGGCAGGTCATTTGTCCAGTGTAAATCGAGCACACTGCCGACAAGGTCGAAAGCATTGTCGCGAAAAGGCAGAAACTCTTCATCCGTCACGACTTTAGGGGCCGGGTTGCTTCCAAGTCGCAGCATATCCTCGCTCAGATCGGCGCGAACAACATTTCCGATCCGACCCGTGGCCATCAGCGCCTCGCCGAACTCGCCCCCCCGGCTGCCGAGATCGAGCGCCAGATCGAATGGCGTGGTAATATCAAACAGCCGTTCCGCCAGCCGTTCCGCCACCTCCTGAAACAGGAAACGGTGATGCGGCCAGTCGAGGTTTGCCGCACGGTCACGATGTTTGCGAACAGCTGCCCGGTCAAACAGGATATGTTCCGGATTTAAAACAGAAAGGGGTGCCATGAGAGCGTTTATCGCATTTCCCATAGGGCCGCACAATGCGCGAAATCACAATTTGGGAAGCGGATATGGATTTTTATCCAATGGATTTTACTGTATTCTGATGCGATGACAGAGACTGCGCCGATCCGGATCTTCAACCAGATGAAGAAGACGCTGCTGGATGCGGCCTTCCCGCCCGGCTGCGCATCTTGCGCCGAACCGATTGATATCCCGGGAACGCTCTGCGCAAATTGCTGGCAAGACCTCACCTATATCACGCCGCCCTTTTGTGAAGCTTGCGGTTATCCTTTCGAATATGCCGAGCCTGGCGTCATTCTTTGCGGCGTTTGCGTAAAACGTGCCCCAAGCTTCACCCGTGCGCGCGCGGTCCTCAAATATGATGACGCCAGCCGGGACATGATCTTGGGCTACAAGCATTCCGACCAGACGGACCGGGCGCCGGCCTTCGCAAGCTGGATGTTGCGGGCGGGTCGCGAGTTGGTGGAAGAGTGCGATATTATCTGCCCTGTCCCGCTTCACCGGCGGCGTTTGGTCGCCCGCCGTTTCAATCAGTCGGCCTTGCTCGCGCTTGAGATCGGCCGCCTTGCAAAACGAGCAGTTTGCCCTGATATGCTGCTCCGGATAAAGCCGACCCGATCGCAAGGAGGACTGAGTGCCCGCGCCCGCTTTCGCAATGTGAAAGGCGTCTTCAAGGCGAATCCGTTACGTCTTTCGCAGATCGAGGATCAGCGTATCCTTCTGATCGATGATGTCTATACGACGGGCGCAACGCTGGAGGCCTGCAGCGACTGTCTCCTCCGAACCGGGGCAGCAGATGTTGATGTCCTGACTTTCAGCCGGGTTGTGCGCGGCTCCGATCTCTCTATATGATGGTATGCATGTTTCTTGTCCCTTTCGAAGATGACCGCCATGAAAAAAGTTGAGATTTACACGACCATGTTTTGCCCCTTCTGCGCCCGCGCGAAAAAACTGCTGAAGGAGAAGGGAATTGCCTACACCGAGATCGATGTCACCGTTGATGGCGCCCAGCGCGATGAGATGACCCGCCGGGCGAAGGGCGCCTATACCGTGCCGCAGATTTTTGTCGACGGAGAGCATGTCGGCGACTGCGATTATGTTCATATGCTGGACGGACAGGGCAAATTGAACCATATTCTGGGGATCAACTGATAAAAAGGACGGGAGTTACAGCATGTCTATCTTCACCGCCGCCTGCATCCAGATCACGTCAAAGGCCGATGTGGATGAAAATCTTCGCATCACATCCGACCTGATCCGAGGGGCTGCGGCGGCGGGCGCAAACTTTATCGCGACGCCTGAAGTCACCAACATGCTGGACGCTGACAAGAAGGCCGTACAGGCGAAAGCGCAGCTACAGGAGGAGGATAAAACCCTCGCCGCTTTTCGCAGCCTCGCCGAGGAAACCGGCGCCTGGATACTGGCGGGCTCGCTCGTTATCAAGAAACCGGACGACGAACGGCTTGCCAACCGCTCCTTCCTGATCCGTCCAGATGGTAGCCTCGTCGCGCAATATGACAAGATCCATATGTTCGATGTGGAACTTAGCAATGGCGAAACTCATAAGGAAAGCCGCGCCTATGCGCCCGGCAACACGGCCCGCGTTGCCGAAACCCCATGGGGCCCGATTGGTATGACGGTTTGCTATGATGTGCGCTTCTCCCATCTCTATCAGCAGCTGGCATTGGCAGGTGCAGGTCTCATCACGGTGCCTGCGGCCTTCACTTACACCACCGGCAAGGCGCACTGGCATGTTTTGCAGCGGGCCCGCGCAATCGAAAATGGCGTCTTCATTGTCGCTCCCGCTCAGTGCGGCCAGCATTCGGAAAAGCGCCGGACCTACGGCCATTCGCTGATTATCAATCCCTGGGGTGAGGTACTGGCCGATGGCGGCGAGGAACCCGGCTTCATCACCGCAGAGATCGACCTCGCCGAGGTTGCAAAGCGACGCCAGCAGATACCGAACCTCAAGAATATCCGCAACTTTGACCTCGCTGTGCCGGAAGGCGTCCGGACCGCAGCGGAATAGCGACCACACCGGAGCTTTCCGGTTCTTCCCTGTATAGTCGGCATTTTTCTGCGGGACCTGCGAATGTGCAGCAAGCTGTTTCAGGCTTGTGTTCGATCCGGAAGTGATTATCTTTAAAGGGTTAGGGATGCAGGAAGTTTGTCGGATTACCCCGGATGATAAAGTACGATCTGAAATGCGATAACGCCCATGTGTTTGAAGCATGGTTCAAAAACAGCGCCGGCTATGACGAACAGGCGGACGACGGCGCAATCGCCTGCGCCGTCTGCGGCTCAAGCATAGTCAGCAAGGCGCCAATGGCGCCGTCTGTGCCACGAAAAGGCACCAGCCTTGCAACGCGGGAGGAAAAGGCGATGGAAGAAAGCCGTCAGGCCGCCTTTGCCATGTCAGCCTTGCGCGAACTTCGCAAGAAGGTGGAGGACAACTGCGACTATGTCGGCACTCAGTTCGCCGAGGAAGCCCGAAAAATTCACTATGGAGAGGTAGAGCGGCACGGAATCTATGGAGAGGCGACGCCCGAGGAAAGTCGCGAGCTGCGTGAAGAAGGCGTCGAGATTGCCGCGATCCCATGGCTGCCGAATACAGACGCCTGAGCTACCGTTCCCTCCGATAAATCATCTGATAAAATTAAAGCCCGGAATCTCCGGGCTTTAATCTTTTCCATGACGGCGTGAGGATCAGTCCTTCTTTTCCTCGTTGCCATCGCCTTCCTTTGCATCGGCGTCGCCATCCTTGTCCTTGCTCTCGTCCGCCTTGGCGGCATCATCCGCCTTTTCGTCTTTCTCCGGCTTGATGATTTCGATCTTCGCGGCCTTCTTGAGATCTTCAACCAGCTTTTCAACCGTGTCGTTTGTCAGCTTGTTTTGAATCTCCGCCTTTTTTTCTTCAAAGCTCGGCGCTTTCGTTTCGCGCTTGTCCTCAACCTTGATCACATGCCAGCCGAACTGCGTCTTGATCGGCTTCTTGGAATATTCGCCCTTGTTCATGGCAAAGGCGGCATCGGCGAATTCCGGCACCATCCGGTCCTTGGTGAAATAGCCGAGATCGCCACCGGACTTGGCGGAGGGGCCTGTCGAATACTGTTTGGCAAGATCCTGGAAATCCTTGCCTTCATCCAGCAGCTTGATCATGTCGTTCGCTTCCTTCTCAGTCTTGAGAAGAATGTGGCGGGCATGAACCTCTTCCTGCGATTTAAAGTCGGCGGCAAACTTGTCATATTCCGTCTTTATCTTATCGTCCGTAACGAGCTCTTTCAGCTTCGCCTTCAGATAATATTCCTGCATGAGCTGCGTCTTGACGTTATCAAGCCGCGCCTGAAATTCCGGCTGGTCCTCCATCTTTTCCTTCTCGGCGGCCTGGGCGATCACTTCCATGCTGATCAGCTGTTCCAGAAGCTGCGCCTTTATGAAGGCGATCGGCGCCTGCCGGTACTGCGGCGGCAGCGACTGATAAAGCTCCTCGACGTCCTTTTCCGTCAGGCTCTCGCCATTGACCGTGGCAAGGACCCGGCTCTCGTCTTTGGTCATGTCGGCGTCGCTCTGTTCTCCGGTGACGGAACCAACCATTTCGGCGACAGGCGTGCCCTTTGTCTGTGTACCAGCGTAATAGCCTATGGCCAGCGCAATTACAGCGACGAGCACAAGAGCGATAGAGTGAACTAGTTTCATAATTATCGGAATCCCACATAAATGTCTGGGCTGATCGCTCTTATTAGGAGCCTTTGCATCAGCCGCGAAATGTTAGCGAATATAATTATATTTCGAAGCAGAACAACCTTTGATCCGATCGGGTTCCGCATTTCCCGATTTGGGCCATCAATTCGACACCTTTTTGCCGTAGCCGCGTCGCATAGATTGACATAATGACGGATGCCCCTTATCTGTCAGCATATCCATTGAATAGAATTTCGTGAAACTGCGACTATTGTAATCGGTATTTTCGAGCACCTTGCCGGGCTCAAAAGTTCAACGCGACAACCCATGACGGGAGTATAAGTCA
>SBHH01000273.1 GCA_006226265.1 Alphaproteobacteria bacterium
ATTAATATTTCGCCTCGATCTTCGCCTCGATCTTGGGCGACTTACGGGCAATCTCGACGCATTCGTGCAAATCCGACAGAAATTCATCGCGCGACGCGTCATGCAGAAGCGACATCATCGCATGCATACCCTTGGGCCGCCGCGTGAGGCCGGAAAGCCAGCCGCGCGCCACCATCTTCTCGGAAACAAGGAAAATATCGAAGTCGTTTGATCCGTAATTGATCAGGGAAAGGTCGGGCTTCGCCCAAAGCTCCATCCCCTCGATTTCCAGAATGCCTTCGCAATATCTGTCCGTCATTTCACCAAGACGGCGGGCCGCATCCTCATACCCTTTCGTGCCGAGATGATTGAGCACGGCCCAGGCACCGGCGACGGCTCCGCCCGGCCGCGTCCCGACCAGCGTCGGCGTTGCAAAGGGACCGTTCGGCCAGGAATCCGACTTGAAGGTTGCGCGTTCCAGATCATCCGCAGCGCGGTAGAAAACGGTCGAAGCGGGCTTGGGACAGAAACCGAACTTGTGGAGATCGGCAGAGATTGACCGCACCCCTTCATAGCGGAAATCGAAATGCGGCGTGGGTCTGCCGATCCGCGTGAAGAAAGGCGCGATCCAGCCGCCGACGCAGGCATCGACATGGAGCCAGACATCCGCCTCCAACGCGACGGCGCTCAACTCGTCAATCGGATCGACCACCCCGTGCGGAAAACAGGGCGCGGAGCCTACGAGCGCGATTGTCTTCTCGTTCACCAGCTTTTTCATCTCCGCCACATCGACGCGCTTATCCTCGCGAAGCGGAGCGCGGAGGATTTCGAGATCCATGGCATCCGCTGCCTTGTCAAAGGCCGGATGAACGGTAATCGGGACGACGATATTGAGGATCTGCCCGCGCATTTCCGGATGCTTGTGGCGATAGGCCTCCCGCGCCGCCTTCATGGCGATGAAAATGCTCTCGGTGCCGCCCGTGGTGAAAGCCCCCTCTCCACTTTCCGGCGCATTGAACAGGCTGAGACCATAATCAAGGACGTCCCGCTCCATCGACGCAATCCCGAAAAACGCCCGCTTCCGGCCAAGAGCATTTTCACTGAAGCATTCAAAATAGGCGTTCCGCCCGATCTCATAGGTTTCCTGGTCATTCCTGAAAACAAAAAGTGGTGTGCGGCCATGCTCCCAGTCGAGATCACCGGCGGCCCGATTCCGGATTTCACGCTGCAATTCCGGCCAGTTCTGCCCGCCTTCCGGAAATGCACTTCTTGTCGTCGTCATGGGGTTTCCTTTCTTTATTCCTGGCCTTGACCGTTTATTGTTGTCCCTCAACATTCGCCTTGTCGCCACCCAGCACCGAGACGATGACGGCGGCCCCTTCGGTGAGGTCGCGCTTCAGCGCCACCGCCGCGCCCGCGGCATCGCGAAGCTGGATCGCAGCGAGGATCCGCTTGTGATTTTCATAGCCGATCAGGCGCTTGCGATAGCTATGGGACAAGCGGTTCCGTGTCGGCCCCGCCCGGAGCCAGAGGGTATCGATAATGCTGCGCATGAGCGGCTGTTCCGCCCGGTCGCAAATAGTGAGATGAAATTCGGAATCGATCTGCAACGCATCGTTATAGCGCTCCTCGCTGATCATGCCTTTCATCTGCTCATTGAGAGCTTCGAGACGGGTAATCTCCTCCTGTGAGAAGAGCGGCGTTGCAAGCTCGATCGCGATTGGCTCCAGCGCGGTTCGAATACGCATCACCTCGCGATACTGCTCGCAATCGAGGTCGACCGTAGAGAAAGTCCGCTTTTCGGACACATCCAGCGCCCCTTCATTGACCAGCCGCATGATGGCCTCGCGCGCAGGGGTCAGACTGACACCGAGATCACGGCTGAGCTTACGCGCCGTCAGTTTTTCGCCCGGGCTCCAGACTCCCATCAGTAAGCCATGACGAAGCTTCTCATACACCTGATCGGTCAGAGACGGCCCGCGATCCACGGCGCCCAGCAACTCCACCGTCGCCATCTTTGCCTTCGGAATTTCGGTTTGCGCACTCATAAGGCTTTGTCCTTTTTAACCCCGGTCATTCGAATTTCCCCGCATATCACGAAGCAGCTTTTCCGTCTGCCGTCCGTACCAGGAAATGCTGCCGCACATTAGCGCATAAATAAGGCCGGCAAACACATAAGTCTCGACATAAAAGCCGATCCATTTGGGATCGGCGAGCGCCGCCTGCGCCGCACCCAGAAGGTCCATCATCGCAACGATCACGACGAGAGAGGTTCCTTTAAGCGCGCCGATGAACAGATTGACCATAGCTGGCAGAACCGTCTCGAAAGCCTGCGGCAGGATGACTTTCAGGATCATCGGCCAATAGGAAATCCCTAGGGAGCGGCAGGCTTCATACTGGCCGTTCGGAATGGCCTGCAAGCCGCCCCGCAACACCTCCGCCATATAGGCCGCGAGGAAGAGGACGAGGCCGATCAGGACCCGGCCAAGTCCACCCGGCGTAAATCCATCCGGCAGGATCAGCGGCAGTAGGACCGAGGCCATGAAAAGAACGCTGATCAGCGGAACCCCGCGCACGGCCTCGACAAAGATGATGGAGGCTGTCTTGAATACGGGAAGCTTCGATTGGCGAGCCAGCGCAATCGGGACAGAGAGGACAAGGCCGAAGGAAACGCCGAACACGGTCAAGAGGATCGTGAGCGGCAACCCGCCCCAGAGGGAGCTTTCGACATAGGAAAGGCCGAAGACGCCGCCCCACATCAGGATGCCATAGGCGCCAAGTCCCACGCCCCAGACCGCCAGCAGCCATTTCCGCCAGAATGCAGGATTGAGGGAGAGGACAACCAGCGCCACCAGAATGATCGCGCCGAAAAGAGCCCGCCACTGGTCTTCATAAGGAAAGCGGCCGAACAGGATCAGCCGGAGCTTCGCACCGATAAAGGCCCAGCATGCACCGCCGGTGACCGGGCAGGCATCACCGGAACTGCCGATCCAGGTCGCGTCGATCAGCGCCCAACTCACGAAAGGCGTCAACACCAGCACGATGGCAATGAGTGCCGCGATGTTGAGGACGGCGGAGAGCGGCGATCGCGTGAGCTCCGCATAGAGGCGTCGCCACCAGGGCGCGCGGGCAAGGACGAGTTCGGACATCAGTAAGCCTCCCTTGCCGTGCGGGCGTTCAGTATGTTGAGAATGAGCGAGGTGATCAGGCTGAGGATGAGATAGATCAGCATGATGATCGAAATGCATTCCAGCGACTGGCTGGTCTCGGCGAGCGTGATATTGGCGACCCGCACAAGCTCCGGATAGCCGATGGCGACGCCGAGCGAGCTTTCCTTGGTAAGATTGAGATAAGAGTTCGAAATCGGCGGAATGATGATGCGAAGAGCCTGCGGCAGGATGATTTTCCGCATCACCTGTCCCGGATGCAGGCCGAGCGAAAGGCCGGCCTCGGTTTGACCTCTCGGCACGCCAAGGATACCGGCGCGAATAATCTCGGCATTAAAGGCGCCGGTATAGAGGCTGAGGCCCAGCAGCATCGCCGTGAATTCCGGCGAAATGGTCATGCCCCCTTTGAAGTTGAAGCCCTTGAGTTCAGGAAAATCCCAGCTGATCGGCGCTCCGGCAATAATCATTGTCACGATGGCCGGCAGGAAGGTGACAAGCAGGCCCCAGGGCCAGAACGGGAAAATCGTCCCTGTCCTCCGGTGCCAGAAACATAGTCCGGCCGCTAGAACCGCTCCTCCCAGCAGCGCAAGAAGGACCGGAACAAAGGACGCCTCCGCCACCGGTGAGAGAAGGTAAAGGCCCCGATTGGTTAGGAACACCCCATCCACGGGCGAGAGCGCATGGCGCACCGTCGGCAATCCCCGGATCAGGAAAGTATGCCAGAAGACAAGCTGCAGAAGCAGCGGCACATTGCGCACGATTTCAATATATCCGCGACAAAAGCGCGAAATCACTAGCACTTTTGAAAGCTGGCCCAGTGCGATGAGCAGTCCCACGATGGTAGAACAAACAATCCCGAGGGCGGCAACCTTCATTGTATTCAGGACGCCGACAACAAACGCCCGGAAATAGGTATCCCCGGCACTATAGGGAATGAGACTCTCGCCAAGCTCGAAGGAGGCTTTTTCCCAAAGGAACGCAAAACCGGACTTGCCCGACGATTCTTCCAAATTGCCCGCGGCAACATGGATCGCGCCAAGGACCAGCAGAACCAGGATAATCAGGAACAACGCCTGCGACTGATACTCCCGTCGCGAAAGAAGGCGTGCAAGGCGCGCCCGACCGGGCCCGCCTTGCGTAAGTGTCGCTGATTTCATTGCCAGCCGGGCGCGACCATTGCACCGCCGTCACGCCACAACGCGTTCATGCCGCGCGGGACCTGCAGATTGGAGTTCTTACCAAGCGTGTTATTATAGAACTCGCCATAGTTTCCGACCGTCTTGATGACCTTGACCATCCAGTCGTTGGGAACGCCCATATCCTTGCCGATCGTCCCTTCGACACCTAGGAAACGGCGGACCACCGGATTCTTGGAAGTTTTGGCCATCTCATCAACATTTTCTTTTGTAATACCAAGCTCTTCCGCCGTAATCATGCCATAATGCATCCACTGCAGAGCCTTATAGAACTTGGGCGATCCCTCGCGGATCAGCGGCGCCTCGAACGACTTTGCGATCAGGGTATCGAGGATCACATGATCATCCGGCTTTGCCGACCGGGCCCGGCGGATCGCCAGATAGGGCGGCTCCATCGT
>SBHH01000253.1 GCA_006226265.1 Alphaproteobacteria bacterium
AGGCCTTGTTGCGGATGAGCGGAAATTGAAGCAGGTCCTGATCAATCTCGTCAATAATGCGATCAAGTTTACACCGGAACATGGCCGCATCAAGCTGTGGGCAGATATCGAATCTCCGGAATTTTTCAGTATATTTGTGGAAGATAACGGATATGGGATCAGTCAGGACGAGATCGAGAATGTTTTGAGACCGTTTGGCAGGGCCCATCATTCGATTGCCAAATCAATCGAGGGAACGGGGCTTGGGCTGCCGCTTGCCAAATCGATAGTCGAATTGCATGGCGGTGAGTTGAAAATCGCCAATAACGGGCTGGAGCCGGGAACGGTGGTGGAAATCCGGTTGCCCAAATCGCGCTTATGCGACGATGTCGAAGGTCTGACGAACCGGAGCGCCTGAAAATTCAGGCTGTGACGGTGCTGCAAAACCGTCAAAAATAATCGTCAAATCAATAGAATCTTTATGTAGCAGAATGGGTGTTTTTCTGATAGTGACGCTTTTTGAATCGCTTGGCTTCAACTGACTTATAGGTGGGATGACCAGAATTGCAACTGCTTGAGGAATTTGAGGGCTTTATCGCGGATCGCGAACAGGCTCTGGCGGGTTTGAGACGCTACGAAAACGAAGCGACAGCTCTTGAGATTGAGCAGTCAAACGATGCCGTTCATTTTCTGTATATCGATAAAATTACAGAGACGGCGCACAGATTTTTGGAAGGCTTTCCGGGAACCTGTTTATATGCAGCGAAAGCCAACCCGCATCCGGCACTATTACGCCTTCTTTGGGCAGCCGGGATTCGTCATTTTGAAGTTGCATCGATTCGCGAGATCGAGAATGTGTTGGTGGCACTGCCACAGGCACAGCTTTACTTCATGCATCCTGTGAAAAGCCGGCAGGCGATCCAGCGCGCCTATGCGCTGGGCGTGCGCCATTTCGCATTCGACAGCCAGGATGAGCTTCGCAAGATCCGCCAGGAAACCGGCCATGCGGAGGATCTCTGTCTTCTGCTTCGCTTGAGCGTGTCGCAGGTCGGTGCGGCCTATCCGCTCGACAACAAGTTCGGCGCGACCCTGATGGAGGCGCCGTTGCTGCTTGGCTACGCGCAGCAGTTCGCGGCGAAAGTTGGCGTGACCTTTCACGTGGGATCGCAGTGCCTCGAGGTCGAAGCCTATGCCAATGCGATCCGCAATATCCGGATGATGCTGGACGGCTGCGGCATTGAAATCGACATGTTAGACGTCGGCGGCGGCTTCCCTGTCTCCTATCCGGATATGGACCCGCAGCCCGTGACCGATTACTTTCAGGCCATCGAGGCGGCGCTTGAAGAAAGCGGTTTCAAGGGGCTGGATATCTTCTGTGAACCCGGCCGTGCCATGGTTGCCGAAGGCGGCGCTGTCGCGGTAAGGGTTGAATTGCGGCGGGGGCAGGCGCTATATTTGAACGACGGCACCTATGGCTCGCTGTTTGATGCCGGACAGCTCGGCTGGTCTTTCCCGTCCGAGCTTTACCGCGCAGGCCGGGTGCATGATGGTGGATCGGAAACCGCGTCCTTTCAGCTTTACGGACCGACCTGCGACAGTATCGACAAGATGAAGGATCATCTTGAGCTGCCGGACGATGTCTGTGAAGGCGACTGGATCATCTTCCGCCATTTGGGGGCCTATGGCTATGCTATGCAAACCAAATTCAACGGATTTTATTCCGAGACCATGGTGGCGATTGAACAGGCCGCCCTTGATGTCTAGTACCAGAAGATAAGAGAATTGCTGTAAAAATGGCTGAGAAATCCCGAAGCAACGACAAGGCGGCGCTGCTGTCGAAGACCGTTGAGCATATCGATATTAAAAGCTTTGATGCCCGTCCGATCGTCGAGGCAATGGGCAAGATGTCCTTTACCTCGCGCGAGCTTTCCCGCGCCGCCGATATCTTTAATATGGCGGTGTCGGATCCGGACTGCGCCGTGATCCTGACGCTTGCGGGCTCGACGTCCGCGGGCGGTTGCATGCATGTCTATCGCGATTTGGTGGCGGAAGGGATGGTCGATGCCATCGTTTCCACCGGTGCCTCCATCGTCGATATGGATTTTTTCGAGGCGCTTGGTTTCAAGCATTACCAGGCGGAAGGCTCTGTCGATGATAACCAGCTCCGCGATCTTTATATCGACCGGATTTACGATACCTATATCGATGAAGAAGAGCTGCAGGCCTGCGACGAGGCGATCAAGACCATTGCCGACAGCCTGGAGAAGCGCGCCTATTCCTCGCGCGAATTTATCCGTGAGATGGGACGTTGGCTGAAGGATCATTCGGTTAAGAAGGATTCGCTGATCGAAACCTGTTTCGACCATGACGTCCCGATTTTCGTGCCCGCCTTCTCCGATTGCTCGGCCGGTTTCGGCCTTGTGAAGCATCAGGTGGAAAATCCGGATAAGCATCTCAGCATCGACAGCGTGAAGGATTTCCGCGAACTGACCGATATCAAGATTGCCGCGGGTACTACCGGCCTTCTGATGGTCGGCGGCGGTGTTCCGAAGAACTTTGTTCAGGACACGGTCGTTTGCGCGGAAATCCTCGGTAAAGAGGTGGAAATGCATAAATATGCGGTGCAGATCACGGTTGCCGACGTGCGCGACGGGGCTTGTTCCTCCTCCACTTTGAAAGAGGCCGCGAGCTGGGGCAAGGTCAGCACCGTCTTTGAACAGATGGTCTATGCGGAAGCCTCTTCCGTCGTGCCGCTGATCACCTCCGCCGTCTATCACAAGGGCGAATGGAAGGGCCGCAAGCGGCATCATTTCTCGCGCCTGTTCGACGCCTGATTGACGCTTTAGCACAAGGCAGGATCATGACTGAATTTCCCGATACCCTTCCCGCCGAGGAAGGGTTCCTCGGCCTGTCCGGGGAAGATGCCTTCACCTATGAAACGGCGAAGGCCGTTATCATTCCCTTCGGCCTTGAAGCCTCGGTCAGCTATGGCGGCGGCACGGCAAAGGGGCCGGCGGCCATGCTGGAAGCAAGCCATCAGGTGGAGCTTTTTGATGAGGATTTCTGGCGTGAACCCTTCCGCGATTACGGCGTCGCCACGTTGCGCGAACCCGTGCCGGACGGAAGCCACCTGAAAGCGGAAATCGACCGGCTTGGTGGTCTCACGGGCCGGGTGCTGGCCGATGGCAAGTTTCCGCTCGTCTTTGGCGGGGAGCATTCGATCACGCCGGGTGCGATCCAGCCGTTTCTCGAAAATTACGATGACCTGATCATCCTTCATTTCGATGCCCATGCGGACCTTCGCGATGGCTATGAAGGGGAGCCTTATTCCCATGCCGCGGCAATCCGCCGGGTGCTCGATCATCCGACGGTGCCGATCATCTCGGTCGGTATCCGCAATATCTCGGCGGAGGAAATTCCTTTCCTTGAGGCCAATAAAGGCCGGATCACGATCCATTGGGGCAAGGACCGCGATGACTGGAATGTTGCCGATATCGTCGCGCCGTTGAAAGACCGGCCGATTTATCTCACTTTCGATCTCGACGGGTTCGATGGATCTGTCATGCCTGCCACGGGCACGCCGGAGCCGGGTGGTCTCTTCTGGAACGATGCGGTTCGGATCATCAAGGCGGCTTCCAAAACCGGGCGGATCGTCGGTGCGGACATCAATGAACTTGCGCCGATCGAAGGCTTCCATGCGCCCGATTTTCTCGCCGCGAAGCTCGCCTACAAGATCCTCAACTACGCGCTCGCGGACTGAAAAAGCCGCATAAAGCCGGTTAAAAGCCCCCAAAATGCCGCTTTTTTGCGCGAAAAGCGGCCTATTCCCCTGCCATCTTTTCCGAATATTGGGAAGAGGAGGATATCATGTGGGGAAGAAACGCTACGGCCCTTGCGATGCGCGCCACCTCCCGGGTGATGCGGGGAACAGTGCGGAAGCAGCGGCGTTACGGCGCCGTGATCGTTGCCGCCGGGATCGCGCTTCTATGCGTCCTCAATGTCACCATGGCGAAGGAGACGGGCGGACAAAATGACATCCGCATTGCCTTCCTGCATTCGGAGGGCAAGCCCGCCAACAGCCCTCTTATCCGTTAGTGGGGCCGGAATTCAAGAACGTTATTTCCGTTCCTGAAGGCCATCCTCAAGCATTCGCCAGAGGCAGACATCGACCCGGTCCTGCCCGAAGAAGGCCTCGTTCTTATAGGCAAGGGTCGGGACCCCCCAATGACCGGAGGCTTCAAGCGCCTGCTGGTTCACCTCGACCTTCGCCGCATAGTCATCGAAATGATCTTCGATCATGGCATCAAGCGCTGCGAGATCGAAGTCTTTCTGGGCGGCGGCGTTGGCGAGATGATCGCCCTCATGCCAGCCGCGCACCTCCCCGTTCCAGAGTAGATTTGAAATGCAATCGACGAAATCGAGGCCATCACCCACTTCCGACGCAGCAATTCCGAGGTGGGTCAGACGGTGGATATAGGGTTGTTCCTTAGGGATTTCACCGGTCGCACGGTTCACCTTCACCGGATCGGGGCGAGGCCAGGAAATCGGAATATTCTTCATGGCGCCCACCCGCTCAATGTCGTTGAGGAGATAGGGGATCCAGAGCGGATTGACGTCGGAGAAAAATTTTGGCGTCCGGACCGCAATTGGATAAACCGGACGGACTGTCACGGTCAGGTCATATTTCTGCCGCATATCCTGAATACTGCGGACCGCGAGATAGGAATAGGGACTGCGAAAGGACCAGAAAAGGTC
>SBHH01000228.1 GCA_006226265.1 Alphaproteobacteria bacterium
ACGCGCTCTGATCTCGGAGCGGACCAAAGCCGGCATTAAGGCGGCAAAGGCCAAAGGCAAGCTCCCGGGCAACCCAGGTATTCGGGAACGGCGGCCGGAGGCCCTGGCCAAGATGACTGCGGCTCAGAAAGCCGCTTATGGTGCACGTATTCAGTCGACCGCCAATCAATGGTTACCTATCGTGCGGCGCATGCGGCCGGATCATACCTGGGACGATATCTCGCGATTTCTGAAGCAGATCGGCTTCGATTGGACCCCGGAGCGTTTGCGCCGCGCAGTGAAATGGATGGTCAACGAAGGTATGGCTGACAAATCGCTCCTGAGGAAATCACCGCCCCGGCCGCCTGAAGACCGTCTGATGACCTTGGTGGCCGGTATCTATTCGGCGAATCCCGAACTCACCTTGCGCGAAATTGCCAGCCAGCTCGAGCGGTTACATGAACGCACACCACGCGGTGGCACCAAATGGTCCCCTTCTTCCGTAAAGAACGTCATCGATCGGGCCAGGCGAAGCGGGATGCTCAGTTAAGGTACGCTCCGGTCACGCGAAGGGATCGACGATACGTGCACCAGAGGCACTGAAATCGGATCCGTTGCCCGTGACGACGGTCGCATTGCGCGTGAGCGCCTGTGCCGCGATCATGAGATCCGCGCCCGGATGCCCGATCCGCGCTGACAATTTGCCCCACATAAGCGCATCTTGGGCGGTGAAATCCAAAATCCGATCGGCGGACAGGGACACCGTCCGCTCCTGTAGGCGATGAACCGTCGCGACGATCATCCCGCGACCAGTCCAAACAGGGACCGTGCCAAGGCAAGTTTTCCTTCTCCTGCACGATCGCAGCAGGCCCGGAAATAGCCTCCCGGAGAACTAATTTTTTCGGGATCCCGCAATGCCTTTTCCGCGACGACCGCCAGGATAGCGGCAGCCGCTTGCCGTCCTAGTCGTCCGCATGCATCTGCGTAGGCCGTCTCGCTCAATCCGATACTAAGCCGCATGATTTCGGCGGCGGACACAAGCTCCGGCCAGCTTTTGAACGATAGCCCGAAATCGCTTCGGACGGTCGTACACGCGCTTTCCAGAAGAGATATCGAAACAGCGTCCAGTATTGTGGAATGACCGGAATTGGCCTTTCTGGCGGGGGTCCGCCCGGCAGGAAGGGAGTATTTGTCCGAGGTTGCTTCCGCTTGCTCCTTTTCAGGAGCTATTTCGCCGCCTATGGCGGCGTCAGCTTTGGGAGTGGGTTCATTCGCTTTGGCGAATGTCCGTTTATTTAAACAATAGTCTGGTGAGTTTGTATTAAATAATAGGGTGACATTGATGTCAGGCTCGCTTGTCATATTTTCATTTTCATAGACTTCCTCAGCATCACTCTGACTTTCGGTCACAGCTTCAATAAGCAGGTCATAAAGTTCCTGTAACATACCTGCCTTCCATTGAGCGCCCTTTCCGCTTTCCAGGATCCCGATCATCCGGTCATGGAAAGCCCTTAGGTCCATATCCCTCACCGCTTCGACAATATCGACAATTGCTCTTGATACCTTCGTAACCAGCCTTCTTGCCTCACGCTCCGCATTGAGTTCGGCCTGCCATTCATCGGCCAGGCGTTTGATTTCGCGGTAACAGACACGTGCCGGGGTGAAATCGAGGCCGTATGCGTAAGTGATATCGCCCGTGTCGTTGCGGTGGACCCACCGCCGGCCTGTCGAACTGTCGCGATAGGCAAGGATCCGGGCCTCGACGAGTTGTTTGATAGCGCGGATGATCGTGCGCTCACTTCGGCCGACATAGGACGCGAGCTTCTCGTTGGAAATGGCCACCACTGGCCGGTTGTCACCCTTCCAGTCATCCGGCCTGGACAGTCCGAGCAGAATATCCAGCACATGATAGGCCGTGGATGTGAGGCCGAGAGGCTGGGCGGCTCTCTTTAGAGCGATTGCGACTTCGGATTTGCCGAAATCGGGAATGTCGTTGGACATTGCAAGACGCTGAGATGCAAGCATCCCCGGCGTCACCTTCCGGAAGGAAGAGACGTTTGAAACTGCAGGCATAATAACCCCCGTTCGCCGACCTGAGTGAAGGCGCGGCGCTGTTCATTTCGGAGGTTCAACTTGCGGAAATCGGCAGAAATCCAACGTTCGCGCAAGATGACTCTTGCACGTGATTCGGAATTAGCCTAAAACAGGATTGCGTTGAGGTTCCTGTTTGGATTTTCCAAGTCGAACCGTGAATTTGAGACTGAACGGTTGCCACCGTTTCGGTCTCTTTTCATTTTTGCGCTTGTCTGTCGGTGCCTAACCTCCTTCTTATACCGGTTCCCAGCATCCTTCCGGTAGGTCTCTTTAAACGGGGGAGGACAAAGCCGGCTTCCCCTCATAATGACCAATCCGGCAGTTTGCCTGGCTATACGTTATCCTGCCTAGTCCTCTCCTTTCGGAGACTTTTCCCGCTGTCGCAGAAAATCCCCGTGCAAATTCGGCAGGTTCTGCGAGAGCCAACTTGCAAATTCCATTTCCGATTTCGGAATGGAAAAGGTGGTCGCCGACGCTGACGTCTTCAGCCTGGCGACGACGGTTCCGTTTGCGTTAATCTCCACGGTGTCCGATAGCGCCTTCTGCTTCTTGGCTCGGCCGCGAGCCGCATTCGCGGCCATGGCCATTCGCTCCTGAGCGGACGCGATCTTGAAGTCCGCGCTTTCGACAACCTTCCGGATGCGCTTCTCAGCGTTCGGATCATCGAACAACCTGGCAAAGTCCATCCAAGCTGGCCGGCCGACATTCCTGGCGCGGCCGATTGCACGAATGATATCGGGCGGAATGCTGTCGGCAACTTTCAACATATTGGAAATCACCGTTTGCACCTGTCCCAGAACCGGCTGCATTTCCCGTTGTTTGAGCCCCGCCGCGCGAAGCTGAACCGCCCAAAGGGCCATTTCAGCGAATGTCAGGTTCTCGCGCACACCGTTTTCTAGTGATTGTTCCTTGATGAGCTCGGCGTCGGAGAGTTTGCGGACATAGGCCTTTACCTTGACCGTTTCCGGTTTCGCGGTCTCCGACATCAGTGCCTGAATGGCAAAAAGCCGCCGATGCCCATAGGCAAGCTGATAACGGTCCTTTTTCACCGGATGCGGTCGGACCAGAACCGGGATTCTTTGGCCTTCGTCATGAATGGACAGCTTCAGCTCTTCAAGCGCTTCCCGGGCTTCCTCGTCCGTCTCGAAGCGATCCTGATAGGGGCTCGGATCGATCTTCGAAGGATCGAGGGAAACAATGCTGTCCTCGCGCATATGCGACAAGGCACGCCCCATGGAATTCACCACCGGCGCTGTGACCTTCTGTTGCGCGTCCGGTTTCGGGGGGTCTTTTCTCTCCGCGGCAGCGGCAGTGGCGTTGGACATCATTTTGACGATCGACTTTTTCATCAACGGACCTCCCTGCCCCAGACACGCTTGATCATGTCGAGAATTTCGGCATTCACACGGTCCGCGCTTTCAATAGCGCGCTTGAGCGTTTCCCGGCCGATCTCGCCGGGTTCGATTTCGTAGAGCGTTTTCTTGGCGACGCCGGCGGATGCGATCGCCGTCGATTCAATCGCCTCGGCAACCAACACGTCGATGCCAAACAGATCCCTCATAGTTCCAGACATGATCTTTTGCGGACCGTCATTTGGATTCACGCGTGTCAGAAGAAACTTCGTGAAGTCATGCTCAAATACCGCGCCGCCTTCGGCAAGCGTATGCGTAACGTCCGAAATCATCTTCAGGAACTGGGAACACGAAGAAACATCGAGCATGGCCGGATGCACAGTGATTATCAGGCCCGTCGCGGCATAAAGCGCCGCCATCGTCGTATATCCCAGCGACGGAGGCGTATCGAGAACCACAACGTCATAGTTTTCTTCGACCGATTGTATCACCGCGTCGAGGCGCTGGAAGAACAGTCCCAGTTCGTCGGTAGTGCGTTCCGCGAGGGCCGTGGGTGTGTCATATTCGAAATCCATCAGCCGGAGGTTCCCGCAGGCCAGATGAATGCCAGGAAAATAGGTTTCGCGGATGACTTCGGAAAACGGCACTCGGAAATTATCGTAGCGCAAAGCATCGTAGGCCGTGTCGGTGCGCTCGTCCTCCCCTTCCCCCGAACGAAGATCCCTGTCCGGCTGAATGCCGAATGTTGTCGTCATCGAGGCCTGCGGATCGAGATCCACACATAACACCCGGTATCCCTGCAGCGCGAGATAGTGCGCCAGGTGGACCGACGTAGTGGTCTTGGAGCTGCCGCCCTTGAAGTTCGCCGCGGCAATCACCTGCAGCTTCTCTCCCGGGCGGCGGTGCGGCACAAGTCTGATCGCGTCGTCGGGGCGCATTTCTGCAAGAAACGCGCGCAACTCCCAGACCTGGTCGACGGTATAGATACGACGATTGTTATCCGCTCTGTGCGGTTGAGGGCCCTTGCCTTCAAGCGTGAGCGTGCGCAAAGTGCTTTCTGGTACACCTAATAGGCGCACCAGATCCGTTGTTGAGAACGTCCGGCCGAAGACTTTCTGCGCTTCCGGCGGATAAGTCATTTCGCGCATGGTCTGCAGACGATCAGAAAGCCTCTGCGTGAAACTTTCGATCTTCTCAGTCGTATTGCGTTCGCCGGCAATATGTTCGTTTACGGCCATTGATGCCCTCTGACGGTTTGATGTCCGTTCCAACCAGACACTCCGTCATAGATG
>SBHH01000354.1 GCA_006226265.1 Alphaproteobacteria bacterium
CGCGACCGGCTCTGCCTGGTGCAGCTCTCGGCGGGCGATGGCGACGCCCATCTCGTGAAGTTCGATGGCGAATGCTATGACGCGCCCAATCTGGTCGCCCAGCTTAATGATCCGAACCGCCTGAAGCTCTTTCATTTCGGCCGCTTCGATATTGCAGTCATGCAGCATTATCTCGGCGCGAGTTGCGCGCCCGTCTATTGCACCAAAATTGCCTCCCGCCTGGTTCGGACCTACACCGACCGGCACGGCCTTAAAAATCTCTGCCAGGAGCTTCTCGGCATCGATATTTCGAAGCAGCAGCAAAGCTCCGACTGGGGCGCGGCGGAACTGACGGAGGCGCAAAAGGAATATGCCGCCTCCGATGTTCTTTATCTGCATGAGCTGAAAGCGAGGCTCGATGAGATGCTGATCCGCGAGGGACGGGCGGAAATGGCGGCGGAATGCTTCAAATTCCTGCCGACACGGGCCGCCCTCGATCTTGCCGGATGGCCCGAAACGGACATCTTCGCCCATAGCTGAGGAACCCCCGCCGGGTGCTATTAACCTTGTTAAAAGGGCCTGTTTCCTTATATATTCAGATGACAAAGCGCGCCGCCGCCGGAAACACAGGGGGCCGTTAGAAACATACGGTAAAATTGAATGACAGTGACACAGCAGGCAGCAGCGGACAGAGCGGCGGAAAGCCCGGACCTTGAAGTGGGCAGAACCGTTCTGAAGACCGAGGCGGACGGCCTGTTGCTGCTGCATGAAAAGCTGGATGGCGAGTTCGTCCGGGCGCTTGATTTCATCTCCGGCGCCAAGGGCCGTGTGATCGTGAGCGGCATGGGCAAGAGCGGCCATATTGGCACAAAAATTGCCGCAACCCTCGCCTCTACCGGGACCCCGGCGCAGTTCGTCCATCCGGCGGAGGCCAGCCATGGCGATCTTGGCATGATCACGCGCGAGGATGTGGTGATCTGTCTCTCCAATTCCGGCGGTACGCGGGAACTCAGCGATATCATTGCCTATACAAGACGGTTTAATATTCCGCTTATTGCCATCGTCGGCAAGGCGGACAGCACGCTTGGACGGCGTGCGGATGCGGTGCTCCTCCTCCCCGATGCGCCGGAGGCCTGCCCGATGGGACTTGCGCCGACCACCTCGACGACACTTGCGCTGGCGCTTGGCGATGCACTGGCCGTTGCGCTTTTAAAACGCAAGGGCTTCGATTCCGATCAGTTCCGCGTTTTCCATCCGGGCGGAAAGCTTGGCGGGTCGCTGATCAAGGTGGCTGACCTCATGCATGTCGGCGAAGCCATGCCCCTGATGTCGCAAGAGGCGCTGATGAGCGAGGCTCTGATCGAGATTTCGGCGAAAAGTTTCGGCTGCGTTGGCCTCACGGATAAACAGGGCCGGCTTGTCGGCATCATTACCGACGGCGACTTGCGCCGCCATATGGGGGCGGCCCTTCTTGAAAAACGCGCCTCCGAGGTGATGACGCGGAACCCGCAGACCATTTCGCCCCGTGCGCTCGCAGGCGAGGCGTTGGCCAAGATGAACTCGACCGGCTTCAATGGCATCACCTGCCTGTTTGTGACCGATAAGGACGAGATCAAGGGCGTGATCAGCGTCCATGACTGCCTCCGTAGCGGGGTCATGTAAGAAATGAAACCGGCGGATGCACTTTCTTCCAATAATGACGAGCTGAGCGGCGAGACCCTTTCGGGGGCGCGGGATTTTATCGGCACGCCGGGACTTGCCGAGATCCGGTTCAATTCGCGCTACAGCCATTTCGTGTCGGTCATCAAATTCATCCTCCTGGGGCTTGCGATCCTGCTGGTGGGGCTTGCCTTCGTGCTGCCCAACCTTGAGAAGGAGGAGGGGTTTACACTCGATTATGCGAACCTGACCCTCTCCGATGACGGGCTGACGATGAAAAATCCGCAATATATGGCGAGTGATCTCAGCGACCGGCATTATATGGTGACGGCGGATACCGCGACGCAAAGGGACGCGACGGGCTCGCTTGTCACCTTGAAGAATCTGCAGGCCGATATCACGCTGACGTCGGGGGACTGGATTTCCCTCTCGGCGCCGAAGGGAGAGCTCAATACCGAAACGGGGCTTCTCCGCCTGTTTGGCAAGATCAACATCTTTTCCGACAGCGGAAATGAACTGACCGGCCGGTCGGCGGACGTCAACCTGAAGAAAAATACCATCGAAAGCTCCAATCCGCTGAAGGGGCACGGACCCCTCGGTGCGATCGAGGCCGACAGCGTCAAGGCGAGCGAGGGAACCGGCGTCCTCCGCTTTGAGGGTAATGTCAAGGTGACCATCAACCGCTGAATTTTCCAACACTGATCCTTGAGGACCGGACCCGTCATGCAGAGCCTGAACAAAAAAAAACTGATAATCTCCCTGTCGGCTTTGCTGGCCCTTATGATGATCCCGGTGCTGCCGGTGGCGGCGCAATCGACGATTGGCGGCGGGCTCGACAGCGACAAGCCGATCGAAATCACGGCCGACTCCCTTGAGGTGCATCAGGCGAAGCAACAGGCCATTTTCGAGGGAAACGTGCAGGCCGTGCAAGGGAATATCCGTTTGCGGGCGAACAAGCTTGTTGTGCATTATACGGACAAAACCAGCACCAAAAAGCAAGACGGTCCGACGGACATCCGCCGTATCGATGCCAGTGGCAAGGTCTTCCTCGCCAGCCCCCGTGAAACCGCGCAAGGGGACACGGGCGTCTATGACGTGGTGAATAAACGCATTGATCTTCAGGGAAATGTGGTATTAACCCAGGGAAAGAATGTCCTTCGGGGCGACAAGATGACCCTTGATCTCGTTAGCGGTAAAAGCCGGGTTGAGGGCGGGCCGGAAACCGGGACAGCGGATGGCGGCCGCGTAAAGGGCATTTTCGTGCCCGAGAAGAAGGAGTGACCAGGGGCGTCATGAGGATGGAAACGGAGGAGACGGGCGGGCGGCCCCGGCTGGTGGCGGAAAATACCGGCCTCAGGGCGCGTAACATTGCCAAGTCGTTCAAGAAACGGCCCATCCTGCGTGGCGTCGATATCACCGTGAACCGGGGCGAGGCGGTTGGCCTTCTCGGCCCGAACGGCGCGGGCAAGACGACCAGCTTCTATATCATCTCCGGCCTGTTGCGCCCCGATTACGGCGAGATCTTCCTGGATGGCCGGGACGTGACCGAACTTCCCATGTATCGCCGCGCGCGCCTTGGCATCGGCTATCTGCCGCAGGAAGCCTCGATCTTTCGCGGCATGAATGTGGAACAGAATATCCGCGCGGTTCTGGAACTGATCGAGCCGGTTGCGGAAAAGCGCGAACAGCTTCTGGAAGAGTTGCTGGCCGAATTTTCCATTTCGCATCTTCGCCGGACCCCGGCGGTCGCCCTGTCGGGCGGCGAGCGGCGGCGGGTCGAGATTGCGAGAGCGCTGGCAGGTGCGCCCAATTACATTATGCTGGACGAACCCCTCGCCGGGATCGACCCCATCGCCGTTGGCGATATCCGCGATCTTGTCTCCCACCTCAAGGATCGTGGCATTGGTGTCCTGATTACCGAACATAATGTCCGGGAAACCCTCGACATCATCGACCGTGCATATATTCTTAACGAAGGCCGTGTCATAAAAGAAGGCATCCCCGCCGAGATCGTTTCGGACGAGGGTGTGAGACGCGTTTACTTGGGGGATCGCTTCAATCTCTAGGGATTGACCTCGCGATCGGGAGAAAAATGGCGCTAACGCCGAGACTGGATTTACGACAAAGCCAACAGCTTGTAATGACGCCGCAATTGCAGCAGGCGATCAAGCTGTTGCAGCTGTCCAATCTCGATCTTGCGGCCTATGTCGAGCAGGAGCTGGAAAAGAACCCGCTGCTGGAACGGTCCGAAGGCGAGAGCGACGGCGCCGAGGTGTCCGCCGACAGCGATTTTGATACCGATTTCGACGGCGCGGGCGATGATTTTGAGCCGGGCGGTCTCGATGAGTTGCAGATTTCAGCCGACAATGCCCCGGCCGAGCCCGACACCGGCGCCCTCGATACTGACGGCGATTACGATAACGACTATACCAACGACAGCCGCTTCGATGCGCCCGAAGAAGGGCCTGCCGCCGATGCGACCGACGCGAGCTATCTTGCGGCCAGTACGGGGACCAGCGCCTATTCCGGCAATGACGTTAATCTCGAAAACATGCTGAGCGAGGAGGTTTCGCTGCAGGATCATCTGGTCGAGCAGATCAACCTCCTGAATTTGAGCCCGGCCCGCAAACTGATTGCTGTCTACCTTACCGATCTTGTGAGCGAGACGGGCTATTTCACCGGCGAGATTGCCGATGTCGCCGAAACGCTCGGCTGCGGCGCGGAAATGGTTGGGGAAGTGCTGAATGAGCTTCAGGGTCTTGATCCCGCCGGAGTCTTCGCCCGTGACCTTGCTGAATGTCTCGCTCTGCAGCTGAAAGAGCGGAACCGCTACGATCCGGCAATTGCCACCCTTCTCGATAATCTGCAATTGCTGGCAGGCGGGGAGATGAAGCGCCTTCTGGAGATTTGCGGGGTCGATCAGGAGGATCTTGCTGACATGATCTCGGAAATCCGCGCACTCGATCCGAAGCCGGGCCTCAAATTCGGCGGCGATGTTGCGCAGACTGTTGTCCCAGACGTCTTCGTCCGGCGGCGTCCCGACGGTGGTTGGCATATCGAGCTCAATAGCGAAACCCTGCCAAAGGTGCTGGTCAATAACCATTATTACGCTGTCATCAGCAAGAATGCGAGGAAGAAGGAGGAGAAGGAATATCTCTCCGATTGCCTCAACACAGCGAACTGGCTGGTGAAGGCGCTCGACCAGCGAGCGCAGACGATCCTGAAAGTGACCACCGCGCTGGTCGAGGAACAGGAGATGTTCTTCACCCAAGGTATCGAGTTCCTGCGCCCGCTTAATCTCAAGACCATCGCTGAGACGATTTCCATGCATGAGAGTACGGTGAGCCGGGTCACCTCGAATAAATATATGGCGACGGCGCGCGGTGTGTTCGAGCTCAAATATTTCTTCACCTCCGCCATCAACTCGACATCGGGAGGTGATTCCCATTCGGCGGCCTCCGTCCGCCATAAACTCAAGCAGCTCGTGGATGAGGAATCTCCGAATAAGATTCTTTCCGACGATAAAATCGTTGAATTAATGCGTTCCCAGGGGATTGATATTGCACGCCGCACCGTTGCGAAGTATCGTGAAGCAATGAAGATTCCCTCTTCCGTTCAACGTCGAAGACTTAAGAAGCAGCAGATTGCTTCATAGCCGGGGATTTAAAAAATGACGCCACCCTCACAGGTCTGTTCCGTTTCCATTTCCGCGTGTTGACAACGCCACGCGCAAAAACTATGTTCCCGCCCTCATATGGAAGCGGAGAATTTTCCGGGCGGATATTTGTTCACCTACAGAATTGGATCTAGACATGCATGTGATTGTTAAAGGTAAGCAGATTGATGTCGGAGACGCCCTTCGTCAGCATATTGAAGACAGCCTCGAAGCCGGTGTTTCCAAATATTTCGACAATGCCATTGACGCCCAGGTCACGTTAAGTCGCAAGAACCATAACTTTCATACAGAATGCAGCGTCCATATTGGCTCGGGCATCGATGTTACCGCCTCCGCCGATCATGTCGACGCCTACAGCAGTTTCGATGCCACCGCCGAGCGGATCGAAAAGCAGCTCCGCCGCTACAAGCGCCGGCTGAAAAGCCATCACGGCAAGGAGCGTTTCGATGCCAAGATGAAATTCGTCGCCCAGAGCTATGTTCTTGCCAATGATATGGATGATGAGGATGAGCCGGAAATGAACGGCACCGGCGCCGATGACTGGCAGCCGATGATTATCGCCGAGAGCAGTGCCAATATTCCCGATTGCTCGGTCGGCGAGGCCGTGATGCGGATGGATCTTGCCAATCTGCCGGCCATGATGTTTCACAACTCCTCGACAAAGGGGTTGAATATGGTCTATCGCCGTCCCGACGGCAATATCGGCTGGATCGATCCGAAGATCGCAAACTCAGAAAAATCCGCCTGAGACCACTTGCAATTTGGCTTATAACTCCCAGCTAGCACAGGTATCATGGAAATAAGCGATCTTATTCGTCCCCAGACCGTTTATACGGATCTGAAGGCGAGCAGTAAAAAGCAGGCCCTGCAGGAACTGGCGCGCCGGGCGGCTTCCGCCACCGGCTGTTCCGAACGGGATATCCTTGATGTGCTGCTGGAACGGGAACGTCTTGGCACCACGGGGATTGGCAAGGGCATTGCCATTCCCCATGGCAAGCTGTCCGGCATCGATCATGTGCATGGCTTTTTCGCCAAGCTGAATTCCGGCATTGATTTCGATTCCATGGACAGCCTGCCCGTCGATCTGATGTTCCTGTTGCTGGCGCCGGAAGGGGCGGGCGCCGATCATCTGAAAGCGCTGGCGCGAGTTTCGCGCACTTTGCGCGACAAGGGACGCTGCGAAAAGCTGCGGGGCAGCCAGGATGCCGACGCGGTCTATGCGGTCCTGACGGAAGAAGGGGCCCAGTCGGCGGCCTGAACCGGACAGATGCCGACGGTGAGACCATCCGGCCAGATAGTTATCGACCGGATGGCCATGTGCGGAGCCCTTCAAAAGGGCCCGGAGAATGCGCTTTTCGGGTTAGTTGACGAGGAAAGCCTCGAATTCGTTCTGGCGGGCGACGACCAGTGCGACATCGGCCGTATCTTCCGATCCCATCTGCTGGCCATTGGCGGCGAAGATGCCATAGACGATCCTGCCGTCTTCATCCTCGACAGCGCGGACATAAGCCATGTCCATCGAGCCGAGCATCCCAAAGGCGGCCGGGCTGAGCTGACGAAGTGTGGTTTCCTGATACTGCATGGTTTCTGTCCTTAAACGCGTATCCCTGAGATTACTCAATTACCTCGGCTGGATCTACGGTCTTCATTTCCTTTTTCCGGCTCTTTCTCATAATCTCGATCTGCTTGCGGTCGGATTTCGGGACCGGCAGCAGAAGATCGATATGCAAAAGGCCGTTATCCATTTCCGCGCCGGTGACCTCTATGCCTTCGGCCAGCATGAACTTGCGCTGGAACTGGCGGGCGGCGATGCCATGGTGCAGAAAGACGCGATCCGTCTCCTCTTTTTGCTTACCATGAATGATAAGCTGGTTCTGTTCCAGCACAATCTGCAGATCGTCCTCAACAAATCCGGCTACGGCAAGCGTGATCCGCAGTGCATTGGCGCCTGTTTGCTCAATATTATAGGGAGGATAGCCGTCACCGCCGGATTTTGCGAGCTGCTGCAGCATCTGTTCGAAGTGATCGAAGCCGAGCATCAGCGGATGGGCAAATGAAGTTACGCGTGTCATATATAGTCTCTCCTCCTATGAGCGAAAGCCTCTCACGGCCCTTGCGGCACCGGCAGACAGCCCGTTTCCGGCACTGCCTGTCCGATATGTAGGCATTTTGACGCATTGCATCAAGGTGGGGTTTTACAAATTTCGCGGGCAGGCTATAAGTCGGGAAGACATTTCAACGAAAAACAAAAATGGATTTGACTATGAGCATCGATGCGCAAAAGCAGGATTTGACAATCGGGATCGTCGGCGCGGGCGCGATGGGCCGCGGTATTGCCCAGGTTTCCGTCACCGGCGGCATGAAGGTGGTTTTTTTTGACGCGGCCGAAGGCGCGGCGGAGAAGGGCCGGGACTTCATCGCCTCCATGATCAACCGGAATGTCGAGAAGGGCCGGATGGAAAAGGCCGAGGCCGAGGCGGCGCTTAAGCGGCTTTCCATCGGCGCGTCGATCGGTGATTTCACGGATTGTGACCTTGTTGTCGAGGCGATTGTCGAAAATATCGATATCAAGAAGAAGGTCTTCAATCAGATCGAAGAGGTGGTGCGTGAGGATACGATCATCGTCTCCAACACCTCCAGCATCCGCATTTCCTCAATCGCCGCGGCCTGCAAGCACCGGAGCCGTATTGCCGGGCTGCATTTTTTCAATCCCGTGCCGTTGATGAAGCTGGTTGAGGTGATCAACGGCACCGATACTGCCGCCGATGTCACCGCCGCCCTCGAAGTGATCGGCAAGCGCATGGGCCGGGTGCCGGTCGTTGTGAAGGATGCGCCGGGCTTCCTCGTCAATCTTGGCGGGCGCGCCTATTCGACCGAAGCGCTCCGTATTGTTTCCGAAGGGATTGCGACGCCGTTCCAGGTGGACGACATCATGCGCGATTCTTGCGGCTTCCGCATGGGGCCGTTCGAACTTCTCGACCTTACCGGCATCGACGTCAATTTTCCGGTCAGCCAGATCATCTACAACGGCTATTTCCAGGACAAGCGCCTCTCCACCTACCCCTTGCATGAAAGCATGATGGAGGCGGGGCGTCTGGGCCGTAAAACTAAGGCAGGCTTCTATGAATATGCCGAGGATGGCTCGCTCATCCAGCCGGAACCGGAAGCACCGGTTACGGCGGACCCTGCGCGCCGCGTCGTGCTGGCGCCGGAGCATTCGGGTGCGCTCGATTCCATCCTCCGCGATCTTGGCGTCAGCGTATTGAAAGAGGATGACGGGGTTTCTCCCATCCTCGCCGACCCGATTGGCGAAGACTGCACGGCGCTCGCCGTCCGGCTCAACCTCGATCCGAAGCGCCTCGTCGCCATCGATACCCATACCGGCGTCTATTCCCGCGCGACCGTGATGGCCGCGCCGGGTGCGGATGACGATATCGTGCTTTCCGTCATGGCGATGCTGAAGCAGATTTCCGGCGGCGTCACCCGGATCAAAGACGGCCCGGGTTTCGTCGCGCAGCGGATGCGGGCGATGATCGCCAATCTCGGCTGCGAAATGGCGCAGATCGGCGTCGCCTCGCCCGAGGATATCGACAAGGGCATGAAGCTCGGCCTCAACTATCCGCTGGGGTCCGTCGAAATGGCGGAAAATATGGGAAGCCGGAACTGCTTTAAGATCCTGGAGCAGTTGCAGGCCATCACCGGCGAGGACCGCTACCGGCCGAGCCAATGGCTCCGTCGCCGCGCGCTGCTCGATCTGCCGATCCATACGCGCGACTGAGCCTGAGGTTTTTTAAGATTAGAAGGGCGGAGCTTCGGCACCGCCCTTTTTTAATGCCTACTGCAGGCTGGAATCCGTATCACGGGCATTGGCCATGGCGGCCATTTCGCCCAAGGCATCGGCCGCATTGCCGCCCATGCTGGTTTCGACCGCCTGCATCATCGTGGCGATCACGGCGGCGGTGAAATGCTCCCGCTCCAGCCCGGCCTCGACGCAATCCTGCAGCGCGGTATCGAGATGGCGGGTAATGATCTCGGCGGCCTTTTCAAGCTTTTCCTTGGTGTCGGGATCGGGCAGCGGGAAGGGCGGAATATCGGTCACGTCATTATCCAGTATGTCTTGATCTATGCTGGGGATGAGATAATCGCTCCCCTTTGAAAACGCAAATTTATTTATAGGTGGCGGAAAGTTCGATCGGCTGGCCATGAGGCGTATGTTCGCTTGCATAGCGCCAGGCTTCCTTCCGCGCAAGAAGCTCCTCTATGGAGAGAAGGTTCTTCTTCGCCGTCAGTTTTTCAAGCGCGGCAAGCCAGCAAAGGTAATAGGCTTCGTTGCCGACGCCCTTGCCCCGCCTTGTTGCGGCGGCGATTTCGGCACCCAGATGCTCCGCCCATTCGGACCATTGGAACAGCCCCGCCTCATTGAGCTTGACCGTGAGGGCGAAAGCCTGCGCCTGCCAGGGCTCGTCAAAGACCGGCCCTTCGATGTCGCGGGGAATGCCGGTCGCAAGCAGGTCCGGATCGAGCGAGGGGACGCTTTCCGCCATCAAAGAGCCTCCAGATGATCGTCCCAGAGATCGATATAGATGAAATCGCCTTCCGTGCCGTCCCGGCCCCACAACTCGGTCGAGGCAAATTTCACGTTATAAAGATGCTGCGGCGCATCTTTCCCGTGGGCGCTCGCATCCGGAAAGACATGCGGGCCGTAGTCGGCGACGATCACGCCTTTATGGCCGCGCGCATAGCGGGGCAGGCGGGTGTGACCGGCCGGATGGATGTTTCTTGCACGCACTTCCTGCCCGATGCGAAAGCTCGGGGCCTTGCCCTCCGCCGTGACATAAGTCGCGCCCTTGTCCATGACCGCATCGACATCCTCCGCCTTTAGCGCGGGCCTCGGCGTGCTCACGGGTTTTGGCGCCACGACGCCCTCAAGCTCGGCCTCCGAGATCAGGCCCTTTTCGGAAAGGACACGGACCAGACCATCGAGCCAGATTTCGTAATAGCTGCTGGAGAGATATTTCCCGGGGTTCATCCGCTCGCGCGCATGGCGTGATTCGTCGATATTGCGCACCCCAAGCGCGGAAATCGCGTTGTTGATCGCGAAAATGCGTTTTTCCCAGTCGCCATGGAAGACGGGTTCCTTTTCCTCCTGCGTAACGGGGCCCATGCCATGCATGCCGCCCATATCATGAACGCCATCCATCTTACGCCTCCTCTTTCAGATCAGCAGGGGAAAGGGCCTCGGTCACGCCGATCATGCTGTCGCGGCTGACAAGGGCCTCAAGTTCCTCTGCGCTCATCTTTTCGGTGCCTTCGGGGCGCTTCGGGATGACAAGATAACGCGTCTCCGCCGTGCTGTCCCAGACCCGCACCTCGCGCTCCTTCGGCAGGTCCAGGCCAAACTCGGCAAGGACGGCGCGGGGCTCGCGCACCACGCGGGCGCGATAGGGCGCGGACTTGTACCAGACCGGCGGCAGGCCGAGGACCGGCCAAGGATAGCAGGAACAGAGCGTGCAGACGACGACGTTGTGAATTGCGTCGGTATTTTCAACGGCGACAAGTTCCTCCCCTTGCGCGCCGGAAAAACCGAACTCGGCAATCGCGGCGGAGCCGTCCTTCAGCAATCGTTCCTTAAAGCCAGGGTCAGTCCAGGCGCGGGCGATCACTTTCGCGCCGTTCTGCGGGCCGACTTTTGTCTCGTATCGGTCGATCAGCGCATCGAGGGCCTCTGTCTGTACCAGCCCCTTTTCGACCAGCAAGGACTCAAGCGCCTTCACCCGAAGGACCGTCTCCGGCAGGGGATCGCCATGTTTATGATCGGAGGACATGATTTTTTCCCGGTTATTTCTGAAATGTCACTGGAGAAGAAGAATAGGGGAAGTTCCACCCCGCTGTAAAATCAAATTGGGTTTTCACAGGGCTTTGATCGCATCGGCGGCCGCTTGAATTTCGGCGGCATCCCAGAAACCGTCGGTAAAGAGCGTATAAGGCGTCGCGCCCGAAAACGCGCCGAAGAAGCCTGCGGGACCCTTTCCGTCCGCCGTATGTTTTGACAGATACCGTTCCTTGTCCTCCTGATAGGCGGTTTTGGCGCGCGACCGGCTGAGCCGGAGGTGGAGATCGCCCCGGCCCCTTGCGCGGCGCTTTAATTGAAAATCCGTGATGTCCTCGGGATAGAAATTAGTTTCCCGCACGCGGATAAGACCCTTTTCAAGGATGATCGCCCGCTCATTCGTCACGAAATAGGCGGTGTTCCAGGCGCGAAGCGCATAGCGGAGCGGGGAAGAGGCGAGCCAGAGGGCGCCTGCAAGGACAACAATCTCGGGCAGGCGAACAGGCCCCCAATCGGTGCTGTTCCACCAGATCAGAAAGCAAAAGAGGAGGAGAATCAGGCCAACGGGACAGAACCAGAAGTTAAACCGCATCGCGCGGGCAAGGCCGGGCCTGCCCTCATAGCGGATTTTTTCACCCTCAATAAGAATATGGGCACGCAAATACGCGGCGGCCGGGCTTGGGGGCGCATTATGCGCATCATCCGGGGTGTCATCTTGCAAATTCTTTTCCCATGGCAGACATTTCTTCCTAAGATACGGGATAGGGACGCATAAGAACAAGCGCGGGAGAAGAAGAATGACAAGCGCCATGTATCGCGACCTCACGACTGAGGAAATCCGCCAGTTTCAGGAAGATGGTGTCGTCTGTCTCCGGGGATTTTTCAATATGAACTGGGTCGAGCGGCTCCGCGATTTGATCGAGGAGGATATGGCCAATCCCTCCGGCATGGTGAAAAGCATCGATGCGAAGGATGCGAAAGGCTTCTTCTTCGGCGATACCTTCGTCTGTCATCATATAGACGGCTTTCGCGATGCGGTCTTCAATTCGCCCGCGCCGGAGATTGCCGCGTCGGTCCTGAAGGCGTCGAAGGTCAATCTCCTGTTTGACCAGATACTGGTGAAGGAGCCGGACACTTCCACCCCGACGCCTTGGCATCAGGATTACACCTACTGGCCGGTCGCGGGCGACCAGGTGGCGACGCTCTGGCTCGCCCTCGATCCCGTCACCTTTGACAGCGGCGCGGTCGAATATATCCGGGGCTCTCACCGCTGGGGCCTGAAATATCTCGCCATCAGCTTCGATCCCGACCAGAAATATGAGGAAGACTTGCCCGAAATGCCGGATGTGGAGGGAAACCGGGACGATTATGACATCGTTTCGTTCGAACTGATGCCGGGCGACTGCACGTTGCATCATGCCATGACGCTCCATGGCGCGCAGCCCAACCGCCTCGCCAATGTCCGCCGCCGCGCCTATATCCAGCGCTGGACCGGCGACGATGTGACTTATAACCCCCGGCCCAATTTGCAGAAGATGCTGCGCGATCCGATGATTGCCGCGGGCGCGCCGCTCGACAGCGATCTTTTCCCGCGCGTTTTGCCGCGATAGAGGATTTTCCGGATTACTTTTCCAGACCTGTGGTCGTTTTCGGCTCGTCAAACAGGGCTTCAAGGGCTTTCAGGCCCTGCTGAAGGGCGGCGCTGTCCGTTTCGCCAAGCCGGTTGATCAGCCGGTCCTCGACCTCCTGCATCATCGGCACCAGCCGGCGGTAGGCAACCTCGCCGTCGCGCGTCAGGCTGATGCGTTCCAGCCGCCGGTCCGCCGTATCCACCTCGCGGCGGATCCAGTGCCGCTGCTCCAGCGCGAAAATGGCGCGGCTTACCTTGGTTTTATGCATGGCCGACAGGACGGAAATCTCCGTTGCCGTCATCGTGCCCTTTTGACCCAGAAGAGCGAAGGCCCGCCATTCGGGGCGGGTCAATCCATATTCCGCACGGTAGGCGCGGCTTGCGTTCCGGCTTAACGTCTCCGCCAGCCGGTTGAAGCGGTAGGGGAGGAACTCTTCCAGGATAAGGGCCATAAAATCCGTCTTGATAGTTACATTTTCAACTGTTACAAATGTTACTAATTTACGGGATAAAAATCAACAGAGAGGTTTGCGATGACCCTCGACTATATGTCCGGCTTCGGCAACGAGTTCGCGACCGAGGCTTTGCCGGGCGCCCTGCCGGAAGGGCGGAACAACCCGCAGAAATGCGCCTACGGCCTCTATTCGGAGCAATTGTCGGGAACGCCCTTTACCGCGCCGAAGGCAGAAAATGCCCGAAGCTGGCTCTATCGTATCCGCCCCTCCGTTCTGCATATGCGGGAATTTCAGTCAATCGACCGCCCGCGTTGGAAATCGCCGCCTGCGCCCGAAAAAATGGCGCTGTCGCTCGCGCCCTACCGCTGGAATGCCCTACCGCTGCCGGAGATGCCGACAAGTTTTATCGAGGGCATTTCCACCATTACCTTGGCTGGCGATGCGCGCGGACAGAGCGGAATGGCCGCCCATGTCTATGTGATGAACAAAAGCATGGAAGCGGAGTATTTCGTGAATGCGGAAGCGGAAATGCTGCTGGTTCCGGAAAGGGGGCGGCTTCGCCTTCATACGGAGCTCGGGATTCTGGAGATCGAACCTTTGGAGATTTGCGTCCTGCCACGGGGTGTCATTTTCCGCGTCGAATGCCTCGATGACGCGGCGCGGGGCTATATCTGCGAAAATTACGGTGCGCGCTTCACGTTGCCGGAACGCGGGCCCATCGGCGCGAACGGCCTCGCCAACCCCCGCGATTTCAAATATCCGGTTGCGGCGTTCGAGGATGAGGAGGCGCCGTCCCGGATCGAAATGAAATGGGGCGGGCAGTTCCATACGGCGGAAATCGGCCATTCCCCGCTTGACGTGGTGGCCTGGCATGGCAATTACGCGCCGGTCAAATATGACCTCCGGCATTTCTCCCCCATGGGGGCGATCCTGTTCGATCATCCCGATCCGTCGATTTTCACCATGCTGACCGCACCAACGACGGAGCTTGGTACCGCCAATGTCGATTTCGCGATTTTTCCGCCGCGCTGGCTGGTGGGGGAAGATACTTTCCGCCCGCCCTGGTATCATCGCAATATCATGAGCGAGTTCATGGGCCTGATCGAGGGGCGCTATGACGCCAAGGAGCAGGGCTTCGTGCCGGGAGGGATGAGCCTCCATACCATGATGCTGCCGCATGGCCCCGACGCTTTCGGCTTTGACAAGGCGACGAATTCCGACCTCGCGCCTGAAAAACTCGACGACACCATGGCTTTCATGTTCGAAACCCGCCTGCCTCAGCAGGTGACGGAATTTGCCGCAGCCCTGCCGGGGCGGCAGAAAAACTACATCAATTGCTGGGACGGGCTGGAAAAAAGGTTCGACGGCACCTTTGAGGGAAAGAAATGAAGCTTGCAAGTTTGAAGGATGGAAGCCGCGATGGGCGGCTTGTGGTGGTCTCGAAAGATCTTTCGCGCTGCCTTTCGGTGCCGGAGGTTGCGCTGACCCTGCAGGCGGCGCTTGATAATTGGGCCGAGACGGCGTTGAAGCTTACGGAAGTCTCAACGCTTCTGAGTAATGATAAATCTCTCGGTCAGCCGTTTGACCAGGGCGCGGCGCGTTCGCCCCTGCCGCGCGCCTATCAATGGGCGGACGGCTCAGCCTATGTCAATCATGTGGAGCTGGTCCGAAAGGCGCGGAGCGCGGAAATGCCGCCGTCCTTCTGGACCGATCCCCTGATGTATCAGGGCGGTTCCGACAGTTTTCTCGACCCCCACGCCCCGATTACCCTTGCCGATGAGGCTTTCGGCATTGATATGGAGGGGGAGGTTGCGGTCATCGTGGGTGATGTGCCGATGGCGGCCAGCCGCGATACAGCAAAAGACGCCATCCGCCTTGTCATGCTGGCGAACGATGTCTCGCTCCGGGGTCTCATCCCGGCGGAGCTTGGCAAGGGCTTCGGCTTCTTCCATGCCAAGCCGTCGAGCGCTTTTTCGCCCGTCGCGGTCACGCCGGATGAGCTTGGGGATGCCTGGGATGGTGCGAAACTGCATTTGCCGCTTCTCATCACTTATAATGGCGCGCCGTTCGGCGCCGCCAATGCGGGCATCGACATGACCTTTGATTTTGCCGACCTCATCGCCCATGCGGCGAAGACCCGGCCGCTCACCGCGGGGTCCATCGTCGGTTCCGGCACCGTCTCCAACAAGCTCGACGGCGGGCCCGGCAAGGCGATTTCGGAAGGAGGCGCGGGTTTCTCCTGCATTGCCGAGATCCGCATGATCGAGACGATCGAGACGGGCGCGGCGAAAACGCCCTTCATGAAATTCGGCGACACCGTCAAGATCGAGATGAAGGATCAAGCTGGTGCCTCTATTTTTGGCGCGATCGATCAGCGGATCGAGAAATATATTTCAACAAATTAAATGACTTACGGGGAATGAACTGATGAGCAAGGCATTTGCCTCCCAGGGCGATCTGGAAGAAAAAACCATCTCTTTTACGGAAATCGGCCGCGATCTCTGGGCCTTCACGGCGGAGGGCGATCCCAACACCGGCGTCATCATCGGCGATGACAGTGTCATGGTGATCGACACCCAGGCAACCCCCCGCATGGCCAATATGGTGCTCGAAAAAATCCGCTCGGTCACCGACAAGCCGGTAAAATATGTCGTGCTCTCGCATTATCATGCGGTCCGGGTGCTCGGCGCATCTGCCTACGGGGCGGAGGAAATCATCGCCTCCGACAAATGCCGGGCGATGGTGGCCGAGCGCGGGCAGGAGGACTGGGAAAGCGAGTTTGAACGCTTTCCCCGCCTGTTCGAAGGCCATGAAAGCATTCCGGGCCTGACCTGGCCGACGATGACCTTCTCCGGCAAAATGACGGTATATCTCGGCAACCGGCGGGTCGATATCATGCATCTTGGCCGTGCCCATACGGCGGGCGACACGGTTGTCCATGTGCCGGATGCGGGCGTGATCTTCTCGGGCGACGTGGTGGAATATCATTCCGCCTGCTATTGCGGCGACGGGCATTTTAAGGACTGGGGCAAGACCTTGGATGCCATTGCCGCCTTCGCGCCGAAAGCCATCGTGCCGGGCCGGGGCGATGCGCTCGATACGCCGGAGCTGGTCGCGGCGGCGCTTGCCAATACCCGCGATTTCGTTGAAAGCACCTATCGTCCGGCGGCGGCCGTTGCCGCGCGCGGCGGAAGCTTGAAGGAAGCCTGGGACGCGGTCCGCGCCGAATGCGATCCGAAATTCGCCGATTATGCGATTTACGAGCACTGCCTCCCCTTCAATGTCGCGCGCGCCTATGACGAAGCCCGCGGCATCGATACCCCGCGGATCTGGACGGCGGCGCGGGACAAGGAAATGTGGGCCGCATTGCAGGACTGAGCCCATGCCGCGCCATTGCCCGAAGGAACATCCGTTCAAAACTCCGCCGGAACTGACGGCGGGGGCCCCACCCGGCCCCTATCGGGTTGCCATCATCGGCGCGGGCCCCATCGGTCTCGCCATGGCCATTGACCTTGCGCTTCAGGGGATTGCCTCGGTCGTGCTGGATGACAACAACCAGGTTTCCTCCGGCTCCCGCGCCATCTGCTGGGCCAAGCGGACGCTGGAGATTTTCGACCGCCTCGGTATTGGCGATAAAATGCTGGAAAAGGGCGTGACCTGGAAGATCGGTCGTTTGTTTCACGGCGAGAAAGAGGTCTACAGCTTCGATCTCCTGCCCGATGACGCGCATAAGATGCCGGCTTTCGTCAATCTGCAGCAATATTATGTCGAGGAATATCTGCTGGAGCGGGCCGCCGACTTCGAGGATCTGATCGATATCCGCTGGCTGAGCCGCGTGATGAGAGAGGAAAATCGCGAGGACAGTGTCACCCTCCATATCGAAACGCCGGAGGGGGATTATTCTCTCAACGCCGAATATGCGATTGCCTGCGATGGCGCGCGATCCTCGATCCGGGCGCGCATGGGCCTCAAATTCGAAGGGCAGCATTTCGAGGAACGCTTCCTCATCACCGATATCGAAATGGAGGAGCCGCCCTTTGAAAGCGCGGCGCCGGAACGCTGGTTCTGGTTCCGCCCGCCTTTTCACAGCGGTCATTCGGCCCTTCTGCACAAGCAGCCCGACAATATCTATCGCATCGATCTGCAGCTCGGTCCCGATGCCGATCCGGTGGCGGAAGTGGCGCTCGATCGTGTGCTGCCCCGCATTCGCGCCATCGTTGGCGACCGGCCCTTCGCGGTCGACTGGGTCAGCGTCTACAGCTTCACTTGCGCGATGCTGGATCAGTTCGTCCATGGCCGCATGATTTTTGCGGGCGACAGCGCCCATGTGGTCTCCCCCTTCGGTGCGCGGGGCGGTAATGGCGGCATTCAGGATGTCGATAATTTGGGCTGGAAGCTCGCGGCGATCCTGAAAGGGAAGGCGGGCCCCTCGCTTCTGGCAAGTTATGATGAGGAGCGACGTCATGGCGCCCGGGAAAATATCAAGAACTCCGCCCGCGCGACCGATTTCATGACCCCGAAGTCCGACATGGGCATGATTTTCCGGAATGAAATCCTCAATTTGGCGGGTGATCTGCCCTTTGCTCGGAAACTCGTCAATTCCGGCCGCTTGTCGGTGCCCTGTTCGCTTGCTGGAATGGCCCTGCAGACGGCGGCGAAGATCGACGCGCCCATCGCGCCGGGACTGCCCTGTCCCGATGCGCCGCTCCAAGGAGGCGGCTGGCTCCTCAATCATCTGGGCGGAGAGTTTGTGCTGCTGGCGACGGGCAAGTCTCTGCCCAGGGTTGAGAATATAAAATGCCTGCCTATGTCGAGGGAAGAGGCGGTGATTTCCCTTTACGGCGCCGATCTTCTCTATCTGATCCGTCCGGACCAGCATGTCGTCGGTGTCTTTGCAAGTGATACCGAAGCGGGCGTGATTGCCGGGGCGATGGTCAGAGCCCTTGGCTTTGCGGTGGAGAAGGAGAAAGTGGCATGACAGGTGGAACGTTAAGCGCTGAGGACCGGCTCGGAGCCTGCGGAGACGATTTCTATGATTTGCTGATCCGCGCCCATGACGGTCTCGATTTCACCGCCTCCGCCGCCCTCAACGTGCGGCTTTTGCTGATCCTCGCGAACGAGATCGGGGATTTTGAAACGCTCAAAGCCGCCGTTCAGCGTGCGTCTGAAGGCTGAGCCGCGGTGGCAAGGAGGATAAGCGATGAATGACGAGATCGTTCTCTATGACTACTGGCGTTCCTCGGCGAGCTACCGGCTCCGGATTGCACTGAACCTTAAAGGACTGCCCTTTCGCCGGGTGCCCGTCGATCTTACAAAGGGCGAGCATTCGGCTGCGCCGCATCTTGAGCGGAATGTGCAAGGGTTTGTGCCGGTGCTGGAGATCGACGGACGGATGATGAGCCAGTCGCTGGCGACGATCGAGTATCTGGAGGAAACCCGCCCCGAATTTCCACTTCTCCCCTCCATCTCGGCGGATCGGCAGAAGGTGCGGGCTCTCGCTCATATCGTTGCGATGGATATTCATCCCGTTTGTAATCCAAGCGTTGCCTTTTTCGCTGCGGGCTGGCGGCCGGACGAGACGGAAGCCCGTCGCGAATGGATGCAGCATTTTATTGCCCGCGGCTTCGATGCAATGGAACGGCAGGTGACGGAGGGTGCGCCCTACTGCTTCGATGGTACGCCGGGGATTGCCGATATCTGTCTGGTGCCGCAAATCTACAATGCCCGTCGCTGGGGCCTTGACATGGCGGCATATCCGAAGCTGTCGAAGATCGAGGAGAACTGCCTTGCAATACCTGCCTTTGCGAAGGCGGCACCGGATGAAATGGCGGAAGCCATCCTTTAAAAGTTAATTTCCCGTCTGGATGCGCCAGAGCGTAACAGGATCGGCCCGCCCCGGGACATGCTGACCGGCGCATTCTTCCATTTCGACCAGCAAGTCCTCTCCGCGGGCCACGCGCACCAGTTCATCCATCAGCGCGGTTGACGCAATGACCGAAGCATTGGTTGCCGCTTCCGCAGTGCCGATGGCAGCGGCAAAGCTCAACACCTCTCCGCGGATGGTAACCTCCGGCGCATCGGCACTTCCGCCCGCGGTTACCTGAACCCGGCCGTAATGCAGCGCGACGCTGAATTTCACGGCACCGCCTCTCGGCAGAACCTGATTCCGGCTCCATTCGGACAGGGTTGCCGCAAGTTCCTGACCGCAGCGGAGTGCATTTTCCGTCTCTGCGCCGCTTGCTTCCGGCAGGCCGAACAGCCCGACAACACCGGTATCGGCATAGGTTTCCAGAACGCCGTGATACTTCACAACCGTTTTGTCAATCAATCGATTGACCGCATGCAGGAACTGGGCCGCACGGGTGGGGCCGAAGCCTTCACCAAGGGCGCGGAATCCCGACATGCTTAAATAAAGAACGGCGACCGGGAAATTGCTCGCGACCTCCTCTTTTCTTTCCTTCCGGTTCTCGGACTGTGCAGGGGCTGGTGGCGTGAATTTCGGGGCGTCGGCCATTTTGTCCTTCTTCGCGGGTTCCTCTTCGAGCTCCGGTGCCTTTTTGGCGGGGCTTTTCGTCCTGATGGTTCCGGTACTGCCCCCTTTCTTCGCGGAGTCCGGCCGTTTCATCGGAATGACGGTGGCGGCGGGCCGGGCCCGTTTCGGCATGGTCGGCCGGTTGGAATGATCCTGCCCGCCTTTCGGGAGGACCGGCGTGACAATGTTCCCCGCAGGCGATGCGGTTGCCTTGTCAACTTCCTTTTCCTTACTGTCCGGGCTGTCATCGCAAAGCGGGTTGCTGCCGGACTCTTCTTCCTTTTTCTTCTCTCCTGCGGGCTTTTTTTCAGCTTCCGCTGCAGGGTCGAGAACAAGCGCTGCGGTTTCGACGGCCTCGTCGGCGTCCGGCAAGGAGGGGGTATGTTCTTCTTCCGGTCCCGAAGAGACGGCCGCCGCCTCCCGTTTTGCGACCCGGTCAAATGTCCAGGGAGCGGCAAACTTCTCTGCTTCTGCCTCCGACTGAGTGGCAAGGGCACGGAGGCGTCGCTCCGACAGCGCCTTCGTGAAAACGAGCACCAGCGTGCAGAGCAGAATGGCAAGCAGCGGGAAGGTAAGGCCGAGCCAGAGATTGAGCAGGATAAAGGCCTGAACGTTGGCCGCAAAAACAAGCGCGGCTGCAACGATGGCAAAGAGAAGAACCATCGGAATTTTCCGCGCCGCCGCGATGCCTGCGAAGATAAGCCCGATCAGACCGAGCAGAATGATATCGAGGACCACCACCTGCTGTGAACGCTCCAACGGGTCGGCATGAATCAGATTGTCGGTGACATTGGCAAACCAGGCAGCCCGGCTGAGTTCCGCATCATAAGGCGACGCGAGGCTCGGCATTGGCTGCCCGTTGCCGAGGATGACCAGCTTGTTCTTGAAAATATCAGCCGCCACCTTGCCGGACAGAAAATCGGTGAAGGCATAGGCCGGATAGACGTTGGGGCCATGGAAATTGACAGCGATGCGCATTTCGGGATCAGTCGGAATGAACCGGTTGCCGATATTGATCCCTTCACCGGCGATAACGCTGACCGCATCGAACGGCAGATCCTGATCGATCCGCGCTGCGGCAAGGGGAAGGGACGGGTAGAAACTGCGGTCATAACGCGCGACCGGATAGGCAAAGCGGCCCTTCTCCGTATCGATCGCCGCATCAAGCACAAATCCCGGCGTGCCGCTCTCAAGAAATCCGGTTCGCGGGCTCCCGTATCCTTCGGCCAGTAACGGCCGGATGCGCGCCGCTCCCTTTTTCGGGAGGGAGGCCGGCAGGGACTGGTTCCGGAGGAAGCCCGGCAGCGGGCCGTTGGCCTCATTCGCATCGGCCGTGATGTAGAAAAGATAGGGTACGGCGGCACGGCCATAATCCTTAAGCGCCTGAATGAGCGGGGCTTTCGCATCGGCGGGATCGCCGCCCGCCTTTTCCATCGTAAGAAGCGCAGGGTCGATCACAAGGCTCCGGGCCCCGATATCAGCGAGTTTGTTAACCGCCGCAGTGAGATCGTCCGTGCCCGGCGCGTCACCCGCGCGGGTCTGCAGAAGGATGATATTCGGATCGGCCGGGATGGGTCCACGCAGGAGAAAGCGCGCGGTCAGAAGTTTCCCCTCCACCATGCGAACAGGCGTCATCTCGCGCAAATTGACAAAGGCAACCACCAGCGCCGCGCAGAGGCCAAGCACGATCATGGCCTGGCTCATGCGGCTTATCGGTCTTGGCAGACTTGTACTCATCGCGATTGCGGCCCTCGGAGATGAACGGCGGATGTCTGATTGTCTATCAGCTTTATTATGCAAGCATTTTCCGCCCGGACAAGTCGGCGCGCGGAATATTCGCCCACAGCCTATCAGCATCGGCTAAATTTACTACTGATTTTTTAGCGGACGCCAGGGGGATCGGGTTGTCCTTTACCTTGGCCGCGATTTTTGAAATACTGATTGAAACCGGAGACCAAAAAATGAAGAAGAGCCGGTATCCCCGATGGGGAAGGAGGGGCCATGACAAGCGGGAATTACGTCCGGCTGCGGCAGATTTGTCTGGCGACGCTGGATATCGCCGGGACCGAGGAGACATTCAACCACGTGCTTGGCCTGAAAGTCTGTCACCGGTCCAGGCTTGACGCCTTCGGGCTTGAAAATATCATGTATGCGGTAAACGGCGTCTTTCTGGAAATTGTTGCGCCCACGAAGGAAAATACCGCCGTCCACCGGTTTCTCGCCCGCCATGGGGGGATGGGCGGTTATATGGCCATTTTCGACTGCACCGAAGTTTCGCATCACAAGGCGCTGGCCGCTGCCGCCGGGATTGATCCAATCTATGAGCGTTATAACGATGCAGCGGATTTGTTGCAGCTCAACCCGAAACAGACCGGAATCACGATGCTGGAGATCGATCATCATACGGGGGGCGATGACATGTTCGGCGCCTATGAGTGGGCGGGCGAAGGCTGGCAGGATTATGTCGATACGACGGTGAGCGGCAATATTCTCGGCCTCGGCATGACAAGCCCGAAGGCGGCGGCGCGTGCGGCCCTCTGGGCGGGCATTCTCGACCGGCCCGTCCGCGTGGGAGAGCCCGGTCTGATTGAGGTGAAGCTTGATTACGGACGGCTTACCTTTCGCGAAGGGGCGGGCTCGGCGCCGGAATTGTTTGATGTGATCGAGATGACGGCCCGCGATCGGCGGGCGATGATTGCCCGCGCGGATAAGGCAGGCCTTCCCGTCAGCGATACTGGCTTTGAGATCTGCGGCGTTCATTTCCGCCTGCAGGGCGCGGCCTGAGAGATATGGGCGC
>SBHH01000145.1 GCA_006226265.1 Alphaproteobacteria bacterium
CACAAGGGCGGCCGGGGCCAGCACCATCAGGATCGGCGGGATCAGCCAGCGGATTTTTCGGACATCCTCCAGCCCGATATTGTGGAAATAGCGGGCGAGCGCGAGGATCAGCGCAATTTTCATGATCTCGGAGGGTTGCACCTGGATCGGGCCGATCTCGACCCAGCGGCGCGCCCCCATGCCGACGACGCCCATCACTTCGACCGCGCCAAGCATGACGAGCCCCAGCGCATAGAGCGGATAGGCGAGATTGAGCCAGACGCGGATATCAATGAGCGCAACGACGAACATCAACGCAAGGCCCGCCGCGAAACGAATCATCTGGCGGAGTGCCCAGGGCTCCAGATGGCCGTTGGCGGCGGAATAGAGCATCAGGAAACCGATGGAGGCCGTCGCGCAGATCAGCAGCACGAAGCCCCAGTTGATATCCCATATTTTCTGCGAGAGCGGCAGGGAGACGTTGCGGGCACCAAGTTCCCTAAGCATCGCGCCCCTCCTCTTTCCGGCGAACGATCTGGTCATGGCTTGGCCGCCGCAAAGGATCAAGGCGCAGGGTTTCCTGCAAGAGATCCCGGGCAATCGGTGCCGCCGCATGAGAGCCGGAGCCGCCATGCTCGACAATCACCGCAGTGGCATAGCGCGGATCGTCATAAGGGGCATAGGCGATAAAGAGGGCGTGGTCCCGCTCCTCCCATGGTTTTTCGTCAGATTTCCGAACCCCCTCGATCCGCTCCTTCTTGCTGATACGGCGAACCTGCGCGGTTCCCGACTTGCCCGCCATTTCCCAGCCCTTGGTCCTGATTTTGGCCGACCGGGCGGTACCATGAGCCCCATTCACCACGCGATACATCCCGGTTAGCACCGTATCGAGCGATGTCTGGCTGATGCCGATATCGACGATCTCGTCATGACTTGAGAGATGCGGCTGCTCCTCCCCCTCAAATGGCTGGCCGGAGATATCGCGTACAAGCCGCGGCTTCACCGCCTTACCGCCATTCGCAAGCCGCGCCGTCATGACCGCGAGTTGCAACGGTGTCGTCAGCACATAGCCCTGGCCGATGCCGACATTATAGGTCTCGCCGACCTGCCAGGGCACGCCCTGCACGGCAAGCTTCCAGTCTTTGGTGGGGATCAGCCCGGCCCGTTCGCCCAGAATATCGAGATCGAGCTTGTCGCCGAGGCCGAAACGGTTCGCCATCTCGGCGATCTTGTCAACACCAACACGCCGGGCAATGTCATAGAAATAAATGTCGCAGGACTGGGCAATCGCTTCTTCCAGGTTGAGCTTGCCGTGACCCCAGCGTTTCCAGCAATGGAAGCGATGATTGCCAAGCTCGGTATGGCCGCCGCAGAAGACTTCGTGGTTCTTGGTGATCACCCCTGCCTCAAGCGCCGCCATGGCGACAATCGGTTTGAAGGTCGAGCCCGGTGGATATTGCCCGCCGATGGCCTTGTTGCCGAGCGGCCGCTTGGAATTGCTGACAAGCGCCTTCCATTCCTTGCTGCTAATTCCATTTGCAAACGCATTGGGATCGAAAGAGGGCACGGACACCATCGACAGGATATCGCCGCTATGAATGTCGATAACGACGGCCGCCGCGCTTTCCTCGCCCATACGGCGCGTTGCGAAATCCTGAAGCTGGGCATCGATGGTCATGACAAGGTCATGGCCCTGAATGCTTTCCTCGCGGTTCAACTCCCGGATGGTACGGCCGTAGGCGTTGGCCTCGACCCGGCTGATCCCGGCCTTGCCGCGGAGGCTCCGGTCGTAATATTTCTCGATCCCGCTTTTGCCAACCCGGAATTCCGGCAGCTCCAGCAGCGGATCGCGCGCCATCGTTTTCAAGTCCTTTTCCGACACCGCGCCGACATAGCCGACGATATGGGCGAACATGTCGCCGAAGGGATAATCACGGGTCGATCCGACATCCATCTGAATACCGGGCAGGTCCGGACTGTTGACATTTATCTCGGCGAACTGTTCCCAGGAGAGATTATCCACAACGGGGATCGGCACAAAACTCCGTTTCCGCTTGATGTCACGGAGCAGCCGGTCTCGGTCGACAGCATCCGCCGGCACAAAATTGGCGAGCGCGGCCAGGGTTTCTTCCACGCTCTGGGTCTGTTCGGGGATCAGGACGACGCGGTAATTCTGCCGGTTGCTCGCAACCTCGACCCCGAAACGGTCGAGGATGCGGCCCCGCAAGGGTGGCAGAAGCTGGATATTCATCCGGTTCTCGTCCGCCATGGTCGAATATTCGTCAGAATGTATAACCTGAAGATAATAGAGCCTGCCCGCCAGCGTCGACATCAGAAGCGCCTGCCCGCCCGCCATCATCAGCGCGCGGCGCGAAAAGACCTTACCCTTCTGTTTTTGCTGGTCGCGGGCCATCTTACGTATGCCTCAAAATGTTGTTCTGCAACTTGCCGAAGCCCCAGGCGAACATCGGGAAGACAAGAACGGAGAGCGCATATTGCGTCATTACCGGCATCAGCGGCAGAAGCGCGAGCGAATAGAGGCAGGCAATCAGCCAGCTCAGCATCGCGATACCGAAGGCAACGAGGATATAACCGAACCAGGTGAGCACAAAGGCCTTCCCGATGAAGACCCGCCGCTGCGTGAGCGCAATGCCATGCAGCGCGAGCAGTATCAGCGAGGTGAGCCCCGGCGGCGTGCCGGTCAGAAAATCGAAAAGCACGCCGATCAGGAAAACCAGCGGCGCGTTCATCAGATAGGGACGATGAATGCTCCAGTAAAAGACGGAAATCCCGACAAAAGACGGCGTGACTACCGCGCCGATGCCGGTCGGCACGACACTGATCAGAACAAGCAGGAACGTCAGCGCAAACGGAACGCTGCCGCGCAGGATCCGGTCAAACTGATAGGCGATTGTCGGTGTCACTTCGTTCCCAATCTGCTTTCGCCGATATCTCCGGGGTTGTCTTCCGGATTGTTCATGCCCGGCAGGTCATAACGGAGCACGGTCACATATTCGAGCCGGCTCCAGTCGGTAAAGGTCTGGATGCGGATTTTCCGATCCGTCACCGAGGCGACGATGCCGATCTGCCGGCCAGCGGGCAGCATCCCGCCATCGCCCGAGGTCACGACCCGATCACCCGGCGCCACATGCGCCGTTGCGGGCAGAAATTCGAGGAGCGGTGCACTTGAGTTGTCACCGACCAGAATGCCCTTGTAGCGCGATTTTTCGAGTACAACGGGAATACGCGAGTTCAAGTCCGTCAGCAGCAACACACGGGCGGAACGCTCGCCAACTTCCGCAATGCGCCCGACAAGCCCGAGGGAGGCAACGACCGCCTGCCCGACCCGGACGCCATCGCGCCGTCCCGCATTGAGAAGCAGGGTACGGACGAAGGGCCCGCCACTGTCCCCAACCACCCGCGCCGTGATCGGCAAGACCAGCGGATCGGACAGCGCGTTCAGGAGCTGGCGGTAATTCTCGTTCTCCTGTTCAAGCGCGCGGCCCGCTGCCTGCCATTTCATCAGACGGGCATTTTCCTCGCGCAGACGGGCATTTTCCTCAACCAGGCTGGTGAGTTTCTGAACCCGGGCGACCGCCTTGTGAAAAGCATCGACGGGCTCGGAAATGGTTGTAAGAACGGGGGTGAGGATATCCATCGTGCGGCTTCGTAAAGATTCGATGGCGCCAATATCGGCCTTGCCGAGCACTAAAAGCGCAACCGAGAGGGAAATCAGCGCAAGGAAAGCAAAGCGCTGAATAATTGTTTTCAGCGGCCATGCCAGCTTGAACACTGTGCCTTGTCGTGGCGCCATTCGCCGTTACTCCAGTTTCTCGTTCCGTCCTATGGTTATCGTTGCATGTCTTGGGGGCGGGCGGTGTATCAGCCGCTTTCGCCGCTCAGGACATGGCGGAGCGTCTTTAATTCCTCAAGCGCGCGGCCCGTGCCGATGGCAACGCAGGAAAGCGGCTCTTCGGCGATGGAAACCGGCAGACCTGTTGCCTGACGCAACACATGATCGAAATTACCGAGAAGGCCGCCGCCGCCAGTGAGCACGATGCCCTTGTCGACAATATCGGCAGCGAGTTCCGGTGCGGTATGCTCAAGCGCGACTTTCACCGCCTCGATGATCGCGCCGACCGGTTCGGCCAGGCTTTCGGCGACCTGCCGCTGGCTGATGATCAGTTCCTTCGGCACACCGTTCATCAGGTCGCGGCCCCGGATTTCCATGGTCTCCCCCTCCCCGTCTTCCGGCGGGCAGGCGGAGCCGATCATCTTCTTGATCCGCTCGGCCGAACTTTCCCCGACCAGCAGGTTATGGTTGCGACGGATATAGGCGATGATCGCCTCGTCCATTTTGTCACCGCCGACGCGGACACTCTTGGAATAGACGATACCGCCGAGTGAAAGGACAGCGACTTCCGTCGTGCCACCGCCGATATCGACAACCATGGAACCGGTCGGTTCGGTGACGGGCAGCCCGGCGCCGATTGCGGCAGCCATCGGTTCATCGATCAGGATGGCCTGACGGGCACCGGCATTCTCGGCGGCCTCCTTGATAGCCTTCCGTTCCACCGCGGTCGAGCCGGACGGCACGCAGATGATAATCAGCGGCCGCGCGAAACTGCGACGATGATGCACCTTGTGAATAAAATGCCGGATCATTTCCTCGGCGATTTCAAAGTCGGCAATGACGCCGTCGCGCATCGGGC
>SBHH01000208.1 GCA_006226265.1 Alphaproteobacteria bacterium
ATCCGGTGGAGCGTTCAACCGAACTGATCACCGGATCAGCACGGAGGGCCGCGATAATGTTCGTCAGATGGCGCACGTCATTGACCTGGATATCAATCAGCATCTCGAAGAAGTCCTGACTGCGGTTGACGATCGTCAGGTTGTTGATATTGCCCTTGTTGGAAGCAATGGTCGAGGTGATACTGGAAAGCGCACCGGGCTCGTTCGCAACGATGATGGAAATCCGCCCGACCGGCATCGCCGCCTGCTGGTTCTCTTCATCCCAGGAGACATCGAGCCAGCGCTCCGGCACCTCGGCGAACTGCTCCAGTGTGTCGCAGTCGATAGTATGGATGGTAACGCCGCGCCCGGTGCTGACGATGCCGACGATGCGATCCCCCGGCAGCGGATGGCAGCAGCCTGCCAGATGCATCGCCATGCCGGGAATGAGGCCCCTGATCGGAATGGAATGATCGCTCTTCTTGCTCTGGCGGCCGCGCGCCTTTGAAATGGGCACAACCTTGTCGAGATCGTCTTTACGCGCTTCGCCCGGAAAAATCACCTCGATCAGCTGACGGCCCGTCCGCGTGCCGTCCCCCAGCATGCAATAAACATCATCAATGGTTTCCTGATCCCAGACCTTCACCGCCGTCTGCAATGCCTTTTCGGCGAACTGTTTACCTGCGACCCGGAAAGCCTTCTCGGCAATGGCCCTACCAAGCTCGACATATTGTCCGCGCTGTTTAAGACGGGTGAAACGGCGAATGGCGGATCGGGCCTTGCCGCTCACCACGAAGCTTTCCCAGGTCGGCGATGGCGTCTGGTTCTTGGAGCGGAGAATTTCCACCTGATCGCCGTTCCGCAGAACTGTTCGAAGCGGCACGAGGCGGCCGTTGATCTTCGCGCCCACGCAGGTATTGCCGACATCTGTATGCACCGCATAGGCGAAATCGACCGGGCTGCTGCCGGCGGGAAGCGAGATCAGGTCCCCCTTCGGCGAGAAGCAGAAAACCTGATCCTGGAACATGCTGAGCTTGGTATGCTCAAGAAACTCATCCGGATCGACGGTGTTTTCAAGGATTTCAAGGAGTTCACGCAGCCAGCGATATTGCCGCCCCTCCTTCACATTCTGCAGGTTTTCCTTGTATTGCCAATGGGCCGCAACGCCGTATTCATTGGTTTCATGCATCTCGCGCGTGCGGATCTGCACCTCGATGCGCTGCTTTTCCGGGCCGATGATCGTCGTATGGATGGAACGGTAGTTGTTCCGCTTCGGGATCGAGATGTAATCCTTGAACCGGCCCGGCACCATGGAATATTTGGCATGCAGGATACCGAGCACATGATAGCATTCCTCAACCGTCGAGACGACGATGCGAAAGGCGATGATATCGGACAATTGCTCGAACGAAACATTATTCCGCTCCATCTTGCGCCAGATGGAATAGAAACGCTTCTCCCGGCCATAGACCTCAGCCGCAACATCCGCCGAGGCGACATCCTTACGGAGAGTATCGACAATCCGCTCGACCAGATCCTCGCCCTCTTTGCGCAGGAATTCAAGCCGCCGCTTGATCGAATTGCGCGCTTCACTGTTGAGTTCGATAAAGGCGAGATCTTCCAGATCGTCGCGGAAATTCTGCATGCCGATCCGCTCGGCGAGCGGGGCGTAAATCTCCATCGTCTCGGTCGCGATGCGGCGGCGCTTCTCCGGGCTTTTGATAAAATGCAGGGTCCGCATATTATGGAGCCGGTCGGCGAGCTTGACCAGCAACACGCGGATGTCGTTCGACATGGCGAGGAGGAGTTTGCGAAAATTTTCCCCCTGCTTGGTACGGTCGGACTGCAGCTCGATCTGCGAGAGTTTGGTGACCCCGTCGACCAGCGCGGCAATCTCCGCGCCGAACGTCTTCTCGATCTCCTCTTTCGTGGCGACCGTATCCTCGATGGTATCGTGAAGAAGGGCGGTGACGATCGTCGCGGTATCGAGCTTCAGCTCGGTCAGGATGCCGGCGACTTCGATAGGATGGGAAAAGTAAGGATCACCAGAGGCGCGAACCTGGCTGCCGTGCGCCTTGATCGTAAAAATATAGGCCCGGTTGAGCAGATCCTCATCCGCCTGCGGGTCATAACTCAAAACACGATCAACTAGTTCAACCTGGCGCAGCATCGCAAATTACCACCCGGCTATGTCCGGGCTCTTCCGGCAGGAGTTACACAATCGTGGCGAAGAACAGCGCCGCCACCCGGATTTTCACCCAAATGCCGCGGCGCTTCCCTCTGACAAAAATGTCCTGATTGCAGAATGTTCCGTGCGGCAACCTCAACTCTCAGTGAAGGGGTCCTCCGTCTCATCATCCGCTTCGCCTTCAGACGTCTCTCCGGTGACAGCGCCAACCTCGTCGGCCGAAAAGCTTTCCGGCTCCGCCTCGGAATTTTCGCGGATAACACCAGCCCATTCGTTGCTGGAACTCATCAGGGCGGCCATGTTATCCTCTTCCGGCTCGTCCACTTCAACCCGGCGCTGCAGGGAATGGACAAGGCTGGACTTCAGCTCGTCGACATCAATCGTTCCATCGCCGATTTCGCGAAGCGACACAACCGGATTTTTATCATTATCGCGATCGACAGTCAGCATCGATCCGGCGGCAATCGCCCGTGACCGGCGGGCAGCCAGCAGAACAATCTCAAAACGGTTGGGAACCCGTTCTACGCAATCCTCAACAGTGACGCGTGCCATATAGAATAACTCCAAATGTATGTGAATTACTTTAGTACATATTCGTTTGCGCTGCGGATAGCAAGCCTAACGAGGCAAAAACCGGGCGATTTCAGCCACTTTTATGCAACAGAGTGACCCTATCCCCACATTCCCCCGCTGCAGCGCACAATTCCCGCGGTTTCACAACTCCGTATCGAGTGGACCCATAACCTCTATTTCCTGATCCGGCGGCAGGCGCTTCAACAGTTCCCGCGCCGAGAGGTCACTCACTGGATGACGCCACGCGGGCAGGATTTCAGCAAGCGGCGCGATCACGAAGGCCCGGCTCTCCATTCGCGGATGCGGCAGCACCAGACCTTTTTGCTGATCGCGGTTATGCGTTACCAGATCCCCGGCCGAAATGAGATCCAGATCAAGAATACGCGCCTCCCATCTTTTCACACGAACCCGGCCGAATTCCGCCTCGATCTCATGCAGGGTCGACAGGATGCGGTCGGGTTCAAGCGCACTCTCAACCGCGACGACCGCATTCATAAACCAGGGCTGATCGGAAACGGGCACCGGCGCCGTGCGGTACAGGCGGGAGACAAGAGCAATCCCGAAACGGGCCTGCAACGCCTTCAGGGCAGCCGTTAATGTCTTCTCCGGCGGGCCCAGTACCGGATGCGGGAGATTCGCGCCCAGCGCAATCAAGATCACCTGAATACTGTCCTTTTTTACGTTTAGAAAACCCCCTATATATTGTGCACTTAGGAAAAAAAATCAAAAATTCGGCAAATTCTTGTCTAGAGAAATTCTGACAAGTTTGATATTGAAGTCAGGGGGCCTTCGAAAATCGTGGTTAATAATGCCCCGAATTAATAATAACGGACACCGTAATGCCCTTTTACTCGGAAGAAAGAATTGCTCTGTTTATTGATGGATCGAATCTGTACGCGGCGGCGCGCGCGCTCGGATTCGATATCGATTACAAGCGTCTTTTGAGCGAATTCTCTTCGCAAGGAAGACTGGTACGCGCCTTCTATTACACCGCCTTGATCGAGGATCAGGAATATTCGCCGATCCGCCCGCTCGTCGACTGGCTGGACTATAATGGCTATACCATGGTGACCAAGCCGACGAAGGAATTCACCGACAGTGCCGGGCGACGCAAATACAAGGGCAATATGGATATCGAGCTTGCCATCGACATGATGGAGCTTGCGCGTCACATCGACCATGCCGTGCTGTTCTCTGGTGATGGTGATTTCCGCCGTCTGGTCGAATCGATCCAGCGTCAGGGCGTCCGCGTCACCGTTGTCAGTACCGTGAAGTCGCAGCCGCCCATGATCGCGGACGAGTTGCGCCGCCAGGCGGATTTCTTCATGGAACTAAAGGATCTGGAGAAAAAGGTCGGCCGCGCGGCCAATAACCGTACCGACCGCGATTATGACGATTTTCCGGGTGAATTCGACCCGTACGAAGACGCCGAGGAACTGGCCTGAGGGACGGACTCCCGCCCCTCTCTCGCCACCATCCATTTTTCGTCCGCCAGCAGCACCAAAAGTTTTGATCTGACAAAGCACGTCGGGCTTATATTTGTCAAACCCCCAATGCGAAAAGCACTCTTTTAGCGGGTTTTAATTCCTATTCTTCGGAATAAAAAACAGAGCGCCACGCCAGCAACATGAAAATCTCCGGTCATTCCCATAAAATCTTCCCGATGCAGGAATGAACCCGTCTTCGGATCGTGACCGGCGGAGAGAGCCCCTGAAATACCGGAATTATGAGTAGCCCCGGCAATTTTTAGGTTAAAAAACCGACGTTATTTCAATCTAATAGCCTATCTTCCCGATCAGAGAGGATTTTTTGAACGACAATTGAGAAAATTCACGATATCATCAAAATGCTAAAAGACAG
>SBHH01000349.1 GCA_006226265.1 Alphaproteobacteria bacterium
TGTCACACCGGGCCGCGACGTCAGCATGCGCCAGAATTTTGAATTCGCGCTCTCCCATGCGACCGGCGACTATGTGATTTTTATTGGCGATGATGATGGTGTATTGCCAAACGGACTTGCGACGGTCCGGTATCTGATCGAACGAGAGGCACCCGATGCCATCATCTGGCGGCATGTGACCTATATTTGGCCGAAGAAAAATCCAGTCCCGACGGACGGTGTACTGAAATTCCGCTACCGCGATTTTTGCGGGCCGATGGTGCGGCTCGATCCGAAAAAAGTGCTCGCGGAGTTCTACGCGGCGAAGCTGGTCAATTATCGCGATGGCGCCAATATCTACCATGGCTGCGTTTCGCGAAAGGTGATCGAGAAGATCAAGGCAAAGGGCGGCGAGTATTTTCAAGGCCAGATCCCGGATGTAAACACGGCCATTTCCAACCTCACCGCGGCGGAAAGCCTTCTCTGGCTCCGCAATCCCGTGACCATCGCGGGCGAAGGGGAAAAGAGCAACGGTTCGGCCATGAATTCCCATGAAAAACGGAGTGAGGCACAGGCGAAGCTCGCCGGGGATTTCACGAACCTTGCCGCGGAAGACCGTATCCCGGCGGAGATTGACCTTCGCATCCGCTCGATCCCGGCCTATGTCTATGCCAATCTGCTCAGGGTTGGACAGGATCATCTCGGCGGGGAATTCCGGATCGACCATGCCGCCTGGCGCGCCCGCGTGATCGAGGATATGAAGAAATATCCGAAGATCCATCGCTGCTGGGATGTGCTGGAAGCCTTCTTCACGGAAGCCGATCCCGATTACCGGATTACCCATCTTGCGGATCCGCCGGAACTGGCCGCGCGGGATGAGGCCGTTGCTATTCCTTGTTCCGCTTCATCAAAAAAGAAAAGCCGCAACGTTGTACCTGCTGGCGCCAAAGAGAATGTGGAGACAGTTGTCGACTGGCTTCAGTTGGTGACAGGCACGCCCTATCACCCGGTCGGTAACCGGTTTGTAGATTATCTTACGCAAGGTATTCGGACTGTTGGCATGCGGCGGCGGCTTCGGAATCTTGCATCCTTCGCAAAAATTGGCTGATCCGGTCAGGACATGGATAGAGCAATGAAGAGAAAACGTTCGAACCGGTTGCTGAACGCCGGATATCTGGCGGCAGATGGTCTCGTAAGCAGGTTCCTGCCGCCGAAAAAGCCGCATATTGTCATTGCCTGCATGCCCAAGACAGCTTCGACTTTTCTTGCTGCGACTATTGCGGAAATTCCGGGGATCGAGCAGGCGACATTGGTGCCGGCCTGGGAGCAGCGGGAGCAGGAGCTTTGCCCCATTCAGCTTTCCCATTACAACCGCAGGCAATATGTGGCGCAATGTCACTTGCGTTACAGCCGGGCAACGGAATTTTATTTCGGGAAATTCGGGATAATACCGGCGGTCCTGGTTCGAAATCTCGCGGACTGCGCCGTTAGCTTGCGGGATCATTTCCGTAAAGATCCGGAGCCGGTCCCTTATGTCAATTTCAGCGATATCCAGAAAAATATGCCGGATGAAGCTTTCGAAGAAGCCATCGTCCGCTTTGCACTTCCCTGGTATATCAATTTTTATGTTGGCTGGCGGCAGGCAAAGGCCGTGGAGATTTATGATTTTGACGATTTGACGTCGGATCCTGCAAAAATCATTCGCGATATTTTTGCACGCGCCGACTATCCGGTAGAGGACAGCGCAATTTCGAAGGCTTTGGACCGTAGTACGGCAAGCAGCAAGACCCGTTTCAATGTTGGTAAGACAGGGCGGGGACGGCAGCTTTCATCCGGCGCGAAAGAGGCGCTCTTGCGGCTTCTCGATTTCTACCCGGATTTTAAGGATGACCCCTTGTTCGTGAAAACCCGCGCAACATTGGAAAGACCGGCAGATTAACGCATGTGCGCGATGTAATCTTTCAGCCCGTCTTCCAGACTTTTGCAATCTGACTGGGACAGAATGCTGTTCAGCTTTTCGCGGCTCCCAAGAACGGAAGTCTCCGTCGGCTGGACTTGATAGGTATCACGGAGCGCTTTGGAAATCTCCGGCTTGCCCAGAAGTTCTGCCACGATAATCGCGATTTCATGCGGAAGATATGCGTGGCCGGAACAGATATTAATCGGTCCGGTGATCTCGGCATCGGTAAGGGCGGCAAGGGATTTGGCCGCGTCCTCAACACGGATAAAGTCCCCGGCCCGTCCCGGCATGTTAAACTCAGGCGTGCGGTTAGCGGAAATCTCCCTGACGATATGGGAGATCAGCTTGTTCTCGCCTTCCTTAGGCCCAAAGGGAAAGAAAATCCGCGCCCAGACAAGATCGATATCCTTCGCAATGACCTTGGCCAAGGTATGAAAGGCGACTTTGCTGGCGGAATAGTTCGTCGTCGGATGGAGGGGGGAGCTTTCTTCATCAAGCGGCTCCGTGCCCCATTTATATTCGGCGCAGCTGCCGGTAAGGATGGCGCGCTTGCCGCCTTCTGCCACGAACCGGTCGAGTAGCCGGGCGCTGGAGGTGATCCAGCGGAAATTCTCTTTCGAATGCCAGAAAGTGCCGGGTGTTGCCTCCCACGCGAGATGGACAAGATGGCCCGGGCGGCGGTCGGTCATGAAATCCGCGACCGCCTTCTCGTCATGAAGATCAAGCGCGATTTGCTTAAGATGCGCCGCTTCCGCAAAGTCAGGCTTTCGCGATACCGCAATGACTTCGAAGCCCTGCTTCAAAAGCGCGGGCACCACATGGCGGCCGATAAAACCGGTCGCCCCTGTGACGAGCGCGCGCTTCATATTTCCGCCTCGTCAAAGAGGGGGAGCGCCAGGTCTTTTTCGGAAATGACCTTTGGAGTTTTGGGCCAGGTGATGCCGATGGCGGGATCGTCGAAGCGAAAGCCCCGGTCGTGGCCCGGAACGAAAGCCGGGCTCATCTGGTAGAAGACTTCCGTTTCGTCTTCAAGGGTGAGGAAGCCATGGGCGCAGCCCGCCGGAATGAACAGGGCTTTGGCATTTTGGCGGCTAAGATCAAGGCCTGTCCATTGCCGATAAGTGGGGGAGCTTTCACGCAAGTCCACCGCGACATCGAACAGGCGCCCGCTCGTACAACGGACGAGTTTTGTCTCCGCATAGGGCGCTGCTTGGAAATGCATTCCGCGCAATGTATAGGCGAGGCGGTTATGGGAGATATTGCTCTGAACGGGGGCAAAATCGATCCCGGCGCTCGCGAACTCATCCTGACAGAAGGCGCGGGTGAAAAAGCCGCGGCTGTCCTCGATGAAGTCCGGCTCGATCAGGTAAACGCCGGACAGATTTGTCTCCGTGATTTTCATGGGAGCAGCGTAAGCTCCGGGATCGGAACGGCGAATTTCCCGCCCCAGTCCCTTACATCCGCCATTTCGCCCGCAATTTCACTCGCGAGGTTCCAGGGCAGGATCAGCACATAATCGGGTTTTTCAGACCGGATTTTATCGGGCGAGAAAACGGGAATATGGCTGCCGGGAAGCAGGGTATCCTGTTTTTCCGGGTTTCGGTCGACGACAAAGGCAATGTCCTCTGTTCCGACGCCGCAATAGTTGAGAAGCGTGTTCCCCTTCGCCGCCGCGCCATAGCCTGCGACGCTTTTGCCCTCGGCCTTTGCTTTTTTCAAAAAGGTACGCAGGGTGTCCCTTGCATGCTCGACGCGCGGGGTGAAATTCTGATAGGCGGCGAGATTATCAAGGCCTGCTTTCGCCTCTTTCGCGCGGATCGCCGCAAGGCCGGCTCCTTCCTCATGCCCCGCCGCCTTGTGGCAGGCATAGATCCGGAGGGAGCCGCCATGGGTCTCAAGCTCCTCCACATCGAAAACGCGAAGGCCATGGGCGCTTAAGATTTTCTCGACTGTCAACAGCGAGAGATAGGAATAGTGTTCATGATAGATGGTGTCGAACTGTACCTTCTCGATCAGGTTGAGAAGATGCGGGAATTCGATCGTGAAGACGCCTTCATCGGCCAGTAGAATAGGCACACCGCCAATAAAATCATTGATGTCCGGCACATGGGCCATCACGTTATTGGCGGCCATCAGATCGGCCTTTTTGCCCGTATCGGCAAGGCGCGTCGCAGTTTCCTTGCCAAAAAAGGCTACCTCCGTCGTGACGCCCACGTCCTCCGCCACCCTCGCGACATTGGCTGCGGGTTCGATGCCGAGAACGGGGATTTGCCTCTCCACGAAATGCTTGAGAAGATAGCCGTCGTTGCTCGCAATCTCCACGACGAGGGAATTTTTGTCGAGCCCCAGCCGCTCCGTCAGCTTGTCGGCATAGCGCTTCGCATGGGCGACCCAGCTCGCGGAATAGGAGGAGAAATAGGCATAGTCCGAAAAAATATCTTCCGCCGGGACGACATCTTCCACCTGGACAAGGAAGCAGTTTCCGCAAACCCGCGCATGCAGGGGATAGGATTTTTCCGCCGCGGCACCGCTTGCGTTCTTAAGGTAGCTGTTGGCAAGCGGCGTTGCGCCAAGATCGACGAAAGTCTTTGTGAGCGGTGCATGGCAAAAACGACAGGTAAGCGGCTCGGTCATAGGCT
>SBHH01000365.1 GCA_006226265.1 Alphaproteobacteria bacterium
AAGGCAGTCCTGCATCTGGACAAGCAGATTGAAGCCCTGCTGGATTTTCGCCTCGTCAATGAGAGAGGCAAAAAACCGTAAATGATAGCGGGAGCGTTTGACATATTTCCGCAAATCATGAAGCTCCGCCGCCGACAGATGGGCGACATCCGCCCCCTGATTGAGAAGTTCGATCCCGCCCTCCTCGATCACTTTAAGGGCGAAGGGCGCGACCGGCCCTTTCAGGACCCGTCGGGCTGCGCGGCCAAGCTTCGTCGCCCAGTTCCCGTCGAGCCATTTTTCAAACTCCTTCAGCGTCCTCGCAAAATGCCCGCCCGAGATTTCCTGCGTGACGATGTCATATTCATCTTCGCGCAAGGCCTCCCCGCATTTCCGGATTTCCGCTGCGATGTCCCGAAACTCTTTCTTCCCCGTTTCAAGGGAAAGCATGCCGTCAAGAAACACATCCATGTTGCGCGCATCGCCCAAAAGATTTCCGAAATAGCGGAATTCGCGGTTGAACGTCCGCCGCGTCTCCTTCGGGATGATCGTTCGGAAAATGTAAAGCGCAACGCGAATGCGCCGGACCCCGATGCGGATCTGCATCAGAGCGCCCGGATCGCCGTCTTTGCGGAACTGCCGGAAATTGGTTTTCAAATGATCCGCCGACTCGCGAAAAATCAGCTTGGCCGAGGTTTCAACATCAGGATTCTCCGAAAGATCAATATCGGGCAGCTTGTAGACCTCGGGTGCTGGCATCATGACGGCGTTCCGCTTTCAGACATTTACGGGATGCGGCGATGGGCCTATGCTAACCAATAGAACCATATCGATGCAACCGAGAGAAAAACGAATGAATAATTTAACAGACTGGGTTGGCAAGCAGGAAATTCGCAAAGAGCTTATCTCGCAGCAGCCGCTGGACGGTTTCGCCGCCCTGATGGATGAAGACGCCCCTGCCCCCGCCATTGTTCCGCCGGGTGGTCACTGGATGTATTTCCTGCCCGTTGACAGGCAGTCGCGCCTTGCTTCGGACGGCCATGCCTTTAAAGGTGATTTCCTGCCGCCGATCGAGCTGCCTCGCCGCATGTGGGCAGGCGGGCGCCTGCAATTCGCGGCACCGATAAAAACTGGCGATCATACTGTCAAAACCTCCACCATCAAGAGCGTCGCGCCGAAGGAAGGGCGAACAGGCAAGCTCGTCTTCGTGACGGTGGAGCATCGCGTGGAAAATGAAAAGGGGCTCTGCCTGACAGAGGAACATGACCTCGTCTTCCGGGAGGCGGCGAACCCGAACGCACCCGCTAAAGGACTGGAGCCCGCGCCTATGGACGGGGCATGGGATGAGGAAATCACCCCCGATCCCGTCCTGCTGTTCCGCTATTCCGCACTCACTTTCAACGGCCATCGCATTCATTACGACCGCGAATATTGCCTTGAGGAAGAAGGCTATCCCGGTCTGATCATTCATGGCCCCTTGATGGGAACCTTGCTGATGCGCCTTGCCGAGAAAAGAATGGGTAAGCCGCTTAAACGCTTCGATTTCAGGAACTACAATCCCATTTTCGACACGGCCTCCTTCACCATCACCGGAAAGCCCGACGGCGACGATGCCTGCACCGTTTGGGTTCGCGGCCCGAATGGAGAGCTCGGCGTAAAAGCGACCGCGGAGTTCTGATCCGCTTTTTGCAATAAAAAAGGCCGCATGGAATGCGACCTTTTTCGTGATCCGGCTATGCCGGATCAGTTCATCTTCATCTTGCCCATACCGCCCATGGCACCGGCATCCTTCACATGAACCTTGACCGTAATGTCGCCAGCCCGTTCAAAATGGAAGGTCAGCGGAAATTCCACGCCCTTCGTGAGGTCCTTTTTCAGGCCCATCAGCATGACATGGAAGCTGCCGGGTTTCAGCATCACCTTTTGACCTGCAGACAGGACGATTTCGTCCCGCTCCAGCATTTTCATCACGCCGCCCTGCATAACGCTTTCGTGGATCTGCACCTTGTCGGCAACCGGGCTGGAGACGGAGACCAGCCGATCCGGATGATCGGATTTGTTCTCGATGGTTGCAAAAGCGCCGCCCATCATGGATCCACCCGGCCGCGCGCGTGACCAGGCATCCATGACCATAATGCCGTCCTTTTCCGCCGCCATAGCAGAGGTGACGGACAGACCAGAATTTAGAATAACACCAAGAACGAGTAGCAATGCCGACGCAAAGGTAAGCTTTTTCATGGTTTCATAACCCCTCAGTTATAGCTGTTCGCGAATTTTCGCCGCCATCTTTTCGGGCGGCGTGCCGTAAGAAAATACAGTAATCAACTTGCCATCCCGTCCCATCAGATAGGTATAGGAGGTGTGATTGACCAGATAGTAATTCGGATCATCTCCCGGAACTTTTTCGGCATAGACGCGAAATTTTTCTTTCACATCGTCGATTTGCTTTTCCGTTCCGGACAACCCGACCAGAGACGGATCGAAAGCGCTCACAAAATCCGCCATAACCTCGGGCGTATCGCGGGTGGGATCGACAGTGATGAAAATCGGCACCACATCCGCCGCGTCGTCACCAAGCTGTTGCATGGTCAGCGCAATATCCTGCATTTCGGTCGGACAGACATCCGGGCAGTTGGTATAGCCGAAGAAGATCAGCATCAGCTTGCCCCGATAACTCTTATCAGTAACCGTCTCCCCCTTCTGGTTGACGAGGGTGAAAGATCCGCCAAGCTGCGGCACGCCAAGAATAACGGAGGAGGAAGCCTTCTCTTGCGGTTCGAATACTCCGGCGGCCCAGAGACCGACGGCAACAGCACTCAACAAAAGAAAAAAAGCGATGAGAAAGGCAAATAATTTATTCATATCAACGCCCAGTTGAACTTTCGGCGATTTTCAGGTTCCCCCGATTCGTGCGAGGCATGTTGTATTAATGAATAAAGTAGCTCGCCTGCGCGAACAAGGTCAATCTGAAGGGTGCGGCATTCTAACGCAGGTCCCCTTTCGCGCCGTCCTATCGGTGATTGACCCCTGTTATTTCTGACGATACGCTGTTGCCGAAACCTGTCCCGCCAACCTTCACCGCGCCATCGTCAGGCATCTGAAATATGAGTATCTTCCTTGCAAAACGGCTCCTGACCTTTGTCGCCACCCTGTTCGGGGCGTCGATGGTCATCTTCCTGGTCATGGAAATCCTGCCCGGCAACCCGGCCCTTGTCATTCTTGGCGTCGATGCCTCGGATGAGGCGGTGGCGTCGCTGACGCGAGAGCTCGGCCTCGACCGGCCCGCCGTCATCCGTTATTGGGACTGGATTTGGGGCCTTCTGCACGGCCATATGGGCACGAGCTACGCCTATAAGGTTCCTGTCTGGGAACTGGTGAGCGGTGCGCTTGGCATCACCATTCCGCTCGCCCTGATGTCAATTGTCCTCAGTATCGTCATTGCCCTTGTCATCGGACTGTACGCTGCGGCCAACCATAACAAGCCGGGCGATGTCGCGTTGATGGGAATCAGCCAGCTTGGCATCTCAATCCCGAATTTCTGGCTCGCCATCATGCTGGTCATCCTGTTCGCCGTTCAGCTGCACTGGCTGCCCGCAGGCGGCTTCCCGGGCTGGGATGAAGGTTTCTTCAAATGTATCGAGGCCCTGTTGCTCCCCTCCATCGCCTTATCCACCGTGGTCGGCGCCATCCTCGCACGCATTACCCGCTCCTCCGTGCTGGAGGTCTTCCGGGAGGATTTTGTTCGAACCGCCCGCGCGAAGGGCCTCAGCCAGCGCGCTGCACTCTGGCGTCACGTGCTTCGGAATGCCCTCATTCCCGTCCTGACCGTGGCAGGCATCCAGTTCGCCTCCCTGCTCACGGGAACAGTCGTGGCCGAGAATGTCTTCCATATCCCGGGCCTCGGCTCCCTGGTCCTGAAGGCCATCAATAATCGCGATACGGTGGTCGTCGAAAATGTCATTCTGGTCCTTGCCGCCATGGTGATCGCCGCTAATTTTATCGTCGATATTCTCTATGCGGTTGTCGATCCCCGTCTGAAAGCGCATGATATATGAGTAATTCATCTGCTTCCTTCCTGTCCCGCTGCAGCAAAAGCTGGAGTTTCATGATCGGCGGCCTGATGACCGGCTTTCTGCTGCTCTGTGCGCTTGTCTCGCTCTTCTGGACACCGGGATCGGCCATCGACATTGTCATCACCGATCGCTTCCTGCCGCCGTCCGAAAACCACTGGCTCGGCACCGACCAGTTCGGGCGGGATGTCATTTCCATGCTGATGACGGGCACCCAAAACTCCATCGTCGTGGCGGTGGTTGCTGTTTCCATCGGCCTTGTCATTGGGGTGAGCCTCGGCCTTTTTGCCGCCGCCCGGCGCGGCTGGATAGAAGAGCTGATCATGCGGTTCAGCGATTTTTCCTTCGCTTTCCCCGCTCTTTTGTCTGCTATCATGCTGACAGCAATCCTGGGGCCCGGCGGCGTCAATTCCATCCTTGCCATCGGCATATACAATATCCCGGTTTTTGCGAGGCTGACGCGCGGCTCCGCCAATGCCATCTGGGCGCGGGAGTTCG
>SBHH01000329.1 GCA_006226265.1 Alphaproteobacteria bacterium
GTTTTTTTATGGACAGGAAAGCGCGAGGCGCAAATTACCGGCATTCCGCCTCATTTAGTTTTTTCGAATGAAAAGCTGCACAATAATTCATCGTTTTCCACTTCCCCGGGCTATAGCAGGATACCCCGTTTACCCGATTATGGTAGAAATTCTTCGCAACCGGATCGGGTGCGAAGGGAATCGGCACGCATCCGGTAGACTTTCCGGCAATCCGGCTATTTTCCCGATGGCTTTTATGGCAATTCCCTCTATTTTGAACGGAGCCGCCCGCGACGTTCCCGTCCGGGCGCAATTAATGAATTGGGAACATATGACGGGCCATGCCAAAAAATATCTGCTGCTGATTATCGGCTTTTTCTTTGTTGGCCTCGGAATTCTCGGTGCCTTTCTGCCGGTTCTGCCGACGACGCCTTTTCTGCTGATCGCGCTCTGGGCCTTCGCGCAAAGCTCGGAACGGTTCCATAACTGGCTCTATAATCATCGGATTTTCGGGCCTCCCTTGCAGAACTGGTCGAACCATGGCGTGATTCCGAAACGGGCGAAAATCGCTGCCGTCTCAACCATGGCGGTGAGCGCCATCCTCGTCATTTCCTTCTCGAACGCGTCCTGGTACGGCCTCGTTGCGATGCTTGTCCTGATGGGGATCGGCGCGGGCTTCGTCCTCTCCCGCCCGAGTGAGCCGCGTCAAAAATCTTAGAAACGCCGCTTCGTCCCGGGCGCTCAGGAGAGCATCAGCGGCGAATTTTCAGTTTGCAGCAATGTCTCCAGTCGGCGAAGCGCGCGGATAAGCCGTTCCTCATCCGGCTCGGCCATCAGGCAGAGGCGAATGTGATGGACCGGCACGGTCCGGTTCACAGCGAAAGTATCACCAGCGATAACAATGATATTCTCGCGTCGCGCAAGACCAACGAATTCCGCCATTTCCACCCCTTGCGGCAGGCGCAGCCAGAAATGGGCAAGCGGCGCGATCGGCATTTCCTCCGGCATATCGAGCCAGGGGCCCAGGATCTCGCGCGCCTTGCCTTCACGCCGGCTGCAGATATCGATCAGTTCCTTGCCCTGCGCCTCCACCTGCCCGCTTTGCAGGAGGAAATTCGTCATGTCGAGAATGACGGGGGAGGTCATCCAGTTGATCGCCGTCATCTTGGTGGCGAGCCTCGGGATCAGCTTCGCCGGGGCATGGAGATAGCCGACCCGGAGACCGAGGCTGAAAACCTTGGAGAGCGTCGTAACATAGAGGCTGATCTCCGGGGCAATATCGCAATAGGCGGGTTCGCGCCGGATATGCAGCGGATCATAGGCTGCATCCTCCAGAATGAAGACGTTGTGCCTGCGGGCGATTTCCGCGATAACCTCGCGCCGCACGCGGGGCTGCGTCGCGCCGGTCGGGTTATGGTTCGTCGGCACCGTGACCAGCAGCTTGACCGTGCCCTTGCGGCAGAGCCTCTCGAATTCCTCCGGAATCAAGCCTTCCGCATCCATCTCGACGGGGGCAAGTTTCAAATCAAGCTCGAACGCGGCGGCGCGAATGCCGGGATAACCGAAACATTCCGTCGCCACCACATCGCCCGGGCTGCACAGCGTCGCCATGGCAAGATACAGTCCCGACTGCGCTCCTTGTGTGATGACGATATTGTCCGGCTTGACATTCTGAAGGCGGAGCGACAGCCAGTTCGCCGCCGCCCGCCGGTCAATATCGCGGCCACGGCTGTCAAAATAGCTCATGTAGGAAGGGACATTGTTATAGCGCGCAACGCGCATCAGCACATCGCGAAGCCGCTCTTCCGTCAGCGGATGGAAATAACTGTTCTTTGACAGATCAACAATGCCGCCCCATCCTTCCGGCCAGCTTTCGGACGGGAAGAAAACGCCCTTGCCGACCTCCGCCTCGTCCTTGAGCGTGCCATAAATAAAGGTGCCCTGCCCGACCTTGCCGAAGGCGACCCCGCGCCGTTCCAGTTCCGCATAGGCACGGCTCGCCGTGCCGAGGGAGCAGTTCCAGAGATAGGCCGTATCGCGATGGGTCGGCAGCCGGTCACCGGGTTTCAGATCCCCGTCCGCGACCTGCTGCAGGATATGATCGGCGATTTCTTCAAACTTCCGCATAGGCTCCCGCCTCTGTTGAAACTTTATTGTCACAGTGACAATGTATCAATTGACGGTACAATTTTAGTACAATAATGAGACAATGTAAATTGTCACAGTCTACAGCGTTCGCCAATTTTTAAAATCGGGTCCTTCCCTCATGGACTATGCAAAGATATCGCTGATCACCCTGTTCGCCGTCTCGATGGTTGGCTCCCCGGGCCCCGCCAACATGGCCTTGATGGCCGCGGGGGCAAGTTTCGGCTATGTCCGATCCCTGCCCTTCCTGATCGGCACCATTTCCGGTTTTCTTGCCGTCTGCGCGGCGACCGCACTTGGCCTTGGCACCCTGTTTACGGCCTTTCCTGCCGTACAGATAATCTTCCTGGCCTTTTCGATGCTTTATATTTTCTATCTTGCCTATAAGGTCGCGACGGCCAACCCGAGCCTGAAGGACGAAGCCGAGCGGCCCGGGTTCTTCACCGGCGCGATCCTGCATCCGCTCAACCCGAAGGCCTGGGTGACGATCGTCGCCGCCTATTCGCAATTCATTTCGCCCGAGGGAAGCTATACCGGACAAGTTCTTACGATCATTCTGATTTTCATGATTGTCGGCTTTCCGCTCAATTCCGTCTGGTGCTATGGCGGAAATATTCTCCGACGGCTGGTCAGCAATCCACGCGCCATCCGGATCATCAACGGTACCCTCGCAACCCTGATGCTGATTGCGGTCGGCCTCACGCTTTGGGAGACGGATATGCTGGCGCCGCTCGCGGCCTTTCTCGGCTGAAGCGCCGCCGGTCAGACGGCCTCTGCGAGGCGGGCGGTACGCTCCGGCGGAAAGAGAATGGTACAGCGCGTGCCGACATCGACCTCGCTTTCCAGAATGAACTTGCCGTCATGGATATCGGCGAGCATCTGCACAAGGGTGAGGCCGAGCCCCGTTCCTTCATTGTTGCGGGCATAGCTTGTCTGCACCTGACCGAAACGATCCAGCACGCGGGCAATATCCTTTTCGGCAATGCCGATGCCGGTATCCTCGACCACAAGACGGAACCCGTCGTTTTCCTGCAGATCGACCCTGACCGTCACCGAACCGCCGCTGTTGGTGAATTTTACCGCATTGGACATCAGGTTCACGACGATCTGCTTGATACGGGTTTCGTCGCCGATAAAGGCGGGCAGCTTGCCGTCGATCTCCTGAACGAGGTTCACGCCGGCATCATGGGCGCGCACCGACAGCATCCGGAAGCAGGACGCGACAACATTCCCAAGATCCATCTTGACCTCTGACAGCGACAGTTGCCCGGCCTCGATCTTGGCAACGTCGAGAACATCGTTGATGACTTCCAGCAGATGTCGCCCGGCGCCATGAATATCCTTTGAATATTCCTTGTAGTTTTCATGCCCGAGCTGGCCGAAAGCCTCCGACATCAGAAGCTCGGAGAAACCGATGATGGCATTGAGCGGCGTGCGGAGTTCATGACTCATATTGGCAAGGAACTCGGACTTGGCGCGGTTGGCAAGCTCGGCCATGTCCTTCGCCTGCCGGAGGTTCAGTTCCGCCCTTACACGGTCGTTCATGTCGGTCAGCGTTCCTTCGAGGAAAAGGAGCCGGTCCTTGCCGTCGAACACACCGTGAGCATTGATCGCGCCCCAGGTGAGCGTGCCGTCGGCGCGCTGCCACTGATGAATTTCGTCGATCAGATACTGCCGCTTCGAGACCAGCATCATATGCTTGTCCGCCATCGCTGGCTCGGCATAGATTTCCTGAAAGAAATTGATGACATGACCCATCAATTCCTTTGAGGAGGAGTACCCAAGAATGGTCGCCATGGCCGGGTTGGCATTGACCAGGGTGCCATCGGCGCTGACAAGAAAGATGCCTTCCGTTGCATTCTCATAGAGCCGGCGATGCTTGAGTTCGCTCTTTTCCAGCGCCATGCTGGCCGCGCGCCGGTTATAGATATAATAAATCAGGATTGCCGACAGACCCGCCAGGAAGAACAGAACAAGCAGCATGCCGTCGCGGAAAGTATTGATCCGGCTCGCCTGGGCGCCAAGCAACTGGATAGCATTGCTGTTGGCCTGGGTATGCAACTCCCGCCCTTTGTCGAGCGCGGCGTTGGCGCGGACCAGCGCCGCGGAAATCACGGTATCCGACATCGGTGGAAGACCGCTGATCCCGCTCTGCAGCCAGTTATCCACATCGTCGAAGGCCGGACGCAGCACGCCGTAAATGGCCGCCGTTCCGATAAGGTTGTCAAAACCATATTCGATCCGCTTGAATTCCAGCATGAAATTCACTTCGTCAAGACGGCTCCGCGCGGAGAGGAGCAGTTTTTCCCGCTCCTTACCCCGAACCAGCCGGGCAAGCTCCAGCGAATGAGCGATTCCGTTGAAGTCATAGAGAATTTTGGCAACCGCCTGCTCGTCCTCGATCACTTGCAGGGGGA
>SBHH01000123.1 GCA_006226265.1 Alphaproteobacteria bacterium
AACAAAGATGGCCAGATCACCTTTGAGGAAATGACCGCCCGCACCACCACCTGGATCAAGAAGCTTGATACCAATGGCGATGGCGAGTTGTCGACCGACGAGATGAATGCAAAGAAAAAGGCCTTCTTTGACAAGATCGATACCGATAAGAACGGCTCGATCAGCAAGGCCGAATCCGATGCCTTCCGCGACAAGATGCGCGAAAAACGCACCGAGAAGCGCGATGCCTGGATGATGAAGCGCTATGACGCGAACGGCGACGGCGTCATCTCCAAGGAGGAATATGAAAGCGTGACGATCAAGCGCTTCGAGAAGGCCGATGCGAACGGCGACGGCTCCCTCTCGACGGAGGAGCTTTCCAACCTGATGCCGTATAAGCACAAACATCATAAGGGATAAGTCTCCCTTTCCGGTCGCGATCACCCGTATCGCGCCCGACGGCCCGCCTCCCCATTGACCCCCGGGGAGGCGGGCTTTTTATTTTATTGGGCCAGGCCCGCGCCTAGTTCCTTCAACTTATCCTTCGGGAAATGGGCCTCGATAAAGCCTGTGGTGGCCGCGCCCTTTTCGAATTCCGGATGTTCTAAACAATGGATCAGGAAGCGGCGGTTGGTGACGAGCCCCTCATCCACCGTCTGTTCAAGCGCCTTGATGAGGTTCTGGCGCGCTTCCTCCCGGTTTTTCCCATGGCCGATCACCTTGGCGATCATGGCATCGTACCAGGGGGTGACTTCTACGCCGTCAAGAAGGCCATGATCGGTCCGCATGCCGGGCCCTTCCGGGGCCTGCCAGCGGGTGAGGATGCCGGGCTTCGGCAGGAAGCCTTTATAAGGGTCTTCCGCATAGAGCCTGGCCTCTATCGCGTGATTATTAAGCGGGATATCTGCCTGCTTAAGCGGCAGGTCTTCGCCCGCCGCGATGCGGATCTGCCATTCCACAAGATCGAGGTCTGTGATGATCTCGGTTACCGGATGCTCCACCTGCAGGCGGGTGTTCATTTCGAGAAAGTAAAAATTTCCGGCATCATCCAGCAGAAATTCGAAGGTGCCCGCGCCCGCATAATTAATCGCCGCCGTCGCCTCTGCCGCAACTCGGCCCATCCTTTCGCGAAGGTCCGGCGATACGGCAGGGGACGGGGCCTCCTCAATCACTTTCTGGTGTCGCCGCTGGATGGAGCAGTCCCGCTCATAGAGATGGACGGCGCGCCCACGCCCGTCGCCGAAAACCTGAATTTCGATATGGCGCGGGTTGAGGATGGCTTTCTCCAGTATCAGTTCGCCGGAGCCGAAACTCCGTTCCGCTTCGGAGCGTGCGGTCGCGAGAGATTTAAGGAGCTTTTTTTCCTGCTCGACAAGGCGCATGCCCCGCCCGCCGCCGCCCGCTGCCGCCTTCACCATCAGGGGAAAGCCGATTTTTTGCGCTTCGCCTGCAAGGGTCTCATCGGACTGGTCCGCTCCCTCATATCCCGGGATGCAGGGAACCCCCGCTGCGGTCATATAGCGTTTTGCGGCGGCCTTGTTGCCCATCAGATGGATCACATCGGCGGCGGGGCCGATAAAGGTGATCCCTGCTTCCTCGCAAGCGCGGGCGAAATCGGCATTTTCGGACAAAAAGCCATAACCCGGATGGATCGCATCGGCGTCAGTCTTCTTTGCCGCCGCGATGATATTTGGAATGGAAAGATAGCTTTCAAGCGCGGAGGGCGGGCCGATCAGCACCGCTTCATCCGCCATCGTGGCATGGCGCGCGGCGGCATCGGCTTCCGAATAGACGGCGACGGTCTTGATGCTAAGGCGCTTCGCCGTCTTGATCACGCGGCAGGCAATCTCGCCCCGGTTGGCAATCAGGATTTTCGAAAAGAGAGGCATGGGATTTCCTTAACTCCGCTGCTTCTTCGGCAGCGTATCCATATATTTGCAGATGATGCCGAGCATCACCTCATCCGCGCCGCCGCCGATGGAGGAGAGGCGGCCGTCGCGATAAAGGCGGCTGATCGGGGTTTCGTTCATGAAGCCCATGCCGCCGTAATATTGCAGGCAGGCATCGGCAATCTCACGGGTGAGCCGCCCGACTTTCAGCTTGGCCATGGAGGCAAGCATGGTGACATCCGCGCCCGCCACATAGTCGCCGACCGCACGGTAGGTGAGGGAGCGGAGCAATTCGAGCTCGGTCTTAAGCTCGGCCAGGCGGAAATGAATGACCTGATTATCGAGAAGCGGCTTGCCGAAGGCTTCGCGCTCTTTTGTATAGGCGATGGTGTCGTTGATCGCGCGTTCGAGCGGATAGAGCCCCGCCCCCGCCGCCCAGAGCCGTTCCTCCTGAAACTGCTGCATCTGATAGACGAAGCCCTTGCCTTCCTCCCCGATGCGGTTGCGGATGGGGACGCGCACATCCTCGAAATAAAGCTGCGCAGTGTCGGATGCGCGCATGCCAAGCTTGTCGAGTTTTCGCGCGACCGTGATGCCGGGCGTATCCATGGGCACGATGACGAGCGACTTGCTTTCATGGATCGGGCCGTCGCCGGTATTGACCAGCATGCACATAAAGTCGGCCTGGATACCGTTGGTGATCCACATCTTCTGGCCGTTGATGACGTAATCGTCGCCATCGCGCCGGGCGCGGGACTTGATATTCGCGACATCGGACCCGGCGCCGGGTTCCGAGACGCCGATGCAGGCGACAAACTCCCCGGCGATGGCGGGCTTGAGATACGTCTCCTTCACATAATCGGAGCCATAGCGGGCGAGGGCCGGGGTCGCCATGTCGGTCTGCACGCCGATCGCCATCGGCACCGCGCCGCAGGTGATACGGCCCAGGGTCTCGGAGACCGCGAGGCTGTAGGAATAATCAAGGCCCATGCCGCCATATTCCTCGGGTTTGCAGATACCGAGAAAGCCCTGGCTTCCAAGTTTCTTGAACAGATCGTGGGCGGGGAACATCCCCTCGGCTTCCCAGTCATCGACATGGGGGTTGATCTCCTGCTCGATAAAGCGGGTAAGGGAGCGGATCAGTTCCTGATGTTCGGGGCCATAGATCATTCCGTCTCCTCCTTCAGGAAGCTGGGGATGGTCGCAAGGTGAAAGCCGTTGAAGGCCTTGTTGTTCTTGTGATCGGGCATATCCCAGTTGATGCGGACATTGGGCGCGGCGCCGTCGATGCGAAGGCAGGTGCCGGAGATGAAGGCCGCCGCCTCCGACATCAGGAAGACGATGGCCGCCGATATTTCCGATTCGGTCCCCATCCGTTTCACCGGGTTGGATTTCACGCGGATCTTGACCCGTTCCTTCCACCAGTCGGGATAGGTATCCATGCCGGACGAGACGATCAGGCCGGGGGCAACCGCATTCACGCGCACGCCTGCCGGTGCCCATTCAAGGGCGGCGGTTTCGGTAAAGCTCAGCATGCCTTTGCGCGCCGCGCCGGAATGGCCCATGCCCGGCATCGAATTCCACATATCGGCGAGCATATTGACGATGGGACCGCCGCCGTTTTCCTTCATCCACTGGGTATAGCATTCGCGGGCGAAGAGAAATCCGCCCGTGAGGTTCGTCTTGATCACCGCATCCCAGCCTTTTAAGGAAATATCTTCAAGCAATGCCGGGAACTGTCCGCCCGCATTATTGACGAGGCCATGGATCGCGCCCTGCTTTTCAATGATATCGGTAACGGTTATCTTCACGGCTTCCTCATCGCGAATGTCGCAGGAATGAAGGGTGGCGGATCCGCCTTCCTCTGCGATTTCGGCGGCGACGGCCTCCAGCTTCTCGATCTTGCGGCCGACAAGGGCCACGCGCGCGCCAAGCGAGACCAGCTCATGCGCGGTGCAGCGGCCGATCCCGCTGCCGCCGCCCGTCACGACAATGGACTGGCCGTCAAACAGGCCGGGCCGGAAGATGGACCGATAGTTCATGAATTCATTCCTCCCACGGGTTTTTCTTTGTTATTATGCGGCTCCCGGTGCCAGGCCCAAGCCCGGCACCGGGTCTCTGTTTGACAGAGAGAATATTGACGTTTACGTTAACGTCAATTGCGGCGCGGGCCATCTGGCCTGCCTTTGTTTATAGACGTTTTTGGCCCGATCCTGAAAGGAAAAGAGAATGGCGACGCTGGAGGAAATCACAAACGGCATGCGGGAGCGTATCGGTGAGGATTGCGGACTGGATGCAACGTTGAAGTTTGATTTCGGCGATGACGGCGTGGTCTTTATCGATGCGACGGAAGTGCCGAACAAAGTCTCCAACGAGGATGAGGACGCCGATTGCACCATCACCATGTCGATGGATAATTTCGAACTGCTTGCCGCAGGGGAGCTTGACCCGACCACGGCTTTCATGATGGGCAAGCTGAAGATCGGTGGCAATATGGGCATTGCCATGAAACTACAGAGCATTTTTTCCTGATTTTGGCAAAAAAACCGGAATTCGGCGAAATTTTCTCTGTACCTTTCGGCGCCGAGCCATTATGTAAGGCGCTTCGAATCTGAGTTACAAGCGAACGGAGCTAGTCACATGACAGCGAGATCAGCACGCAACGGCCGCAACCAGGGCGGCAAGAGCCGGAAAAAAGGTGGTGGCGGCGCCGGTAACGGCCTGACGAAGAACAGCCGCTCCAATCAGCAGCGCGCAGCCCGCAAGGCAAACCTGCGGGCGCATGGCCGTCACGCGGCCCGTCGTCAGCTGAAGAAGATTCAGGCGGCAACCCGCGCTGCAGCCTAAGGCACGCCTTTATAAATGCCAAATGGCGGCTCCGGTTATACCGGGGCCGCCATTTTCTTTTCTAGTGCGGGTGTTAGAAACACAACCTGTTTGGAATAAATCGGGGCAGCGGATTTCTCATTCCCCTTCTCTTTTTGGCGAGCCGGTTTCCGCCCCTCGCCGCGCGGTGCTTTCTGCTCTCTCGCGGCGTCCACGACAAGCGCACCAAGCGATCCCCCGCTCAAATGTCTGATTCGGATCATTCTCTGTTCCGTTTTTGCGAATGGTTTTCATTATTAAATAGAAGCACCGATGATGCGTCAATAGTTTTTAGGAATGATTCGCAAATAAGGCTTTTCTGTGGCGATTGCGGCAGCGGAAACGGGACGGGTGAGACTGCGCCCTAAAGCTGGTCGATGGCGATATAGCGCTCGCCGACATTGTCATAGCCCGTCTCGAAGGACCAGCCGTCTTTCTCCGCCGCAATCACGATATTGGCGCAGGCCCGGCTGTCGGAGAGGGCGTCATGATGATTAAGCTCCAGCCCGAGATAATACGCGACATTGGGAAGCTTGGTCGGGCGCACGTCCCACATGCCGCGAGCCAGTTGCACGGTGCAGGTGAAGTCAGGCGTCGGCATTTCCAGGTCATAGAGCGCGCAGCAGCTCGCAAGCACCTTCTTATCGAAGCCCGCGTTATGGGCGGCAAGGAAATCGATCCCGTCGAAAAGCGGCGCCATATCGGGCCAGAGCGATCCGAAATCGGGGGAGAGGGCGACATCCTCCCAGCCGAGGCCATGGATATGGGAGAAGTAAAATTCGGGCGTCGGCGGACGAATGAGGAAGACCTCCTCGTGCACGATTTCGCCATTTTCCACCCGCACCAGCCCAACGGCGCAGGCGCTGTCGGGGCTATGGTTGGCGGTTTCGAAATCGATCGCGAGGAAACAACTCATACGCTTGTCCTTTGGGGAACGGAGGCAAGGCTCAGGCCGGAGCCTTGGTCTTTTTCCGCTCCTCATATTTCTGCTTCTCTTCCTCGACCAGTTCCTTCTTGGAGAGCTTGCCGACGAGGGTTTTCGGAAGCTCCGGCCGGAATTCGATCGCGGCGGGCAGTTCATGCTTGCCGAGCTTGTCTTTCAGAAACTCGCGGAGCTCTTCGAGCGTAAATTCCTTCGCGCCCGGGGCAAGCTTGATAAAGGCCTTGGCCGCCTCGCCCCGGTAATCGTCGGGAATGCCGACCACGGTCACTTCGGCGACGCCGCCATACTCGAAAATCGCTTCCTCGATCAGGCGGGGATAGACGTTGAAGCCGCCCGAAGTGATCATGTCTTTTGTCCGGTCGACGATATGCATATAGCCATCCTCGTCGAGATAGCCGGTATCGCCGGTCAGGAAAAAGTCGCCAACGAAACTCTCGGCGGTCGCTTCGGGCTTGTTCCAATATCCCTTCATGACATTGGGGCCCTTGATGGCGATCTCGCCGATCTCGCCGGTCGGCATCACCTTGCTCTTGTCATCGACATCGAGAATGCGGATCTCGACGCCCGGGACGGGAATGCCGGCCGCGCCCGAAACCCGCTTGTTCGTCAACGGGGTTGAGGTGCCGGCAGGGGAGGTTTCCGTCATGCCCCAGCCTTCCAAAAGGCGGCAGCCGGTCACGCGCTGGAACTTGTCCTGCACATCGACGGGCAACGGCGCCCCGCCGGAGGCGCAGAATTTCAAGGACGAGAGATCATATTTGCCGATCTCCGGATAGTTGGCGATAGCCATATACATGGTCGGCACACCCGGGAACATGGTCGGCTTCTTCTTGTCGATATCCTTGATCACGGCTTCCAGTTCGAACTTCGGATGCAGGATGATTTCCGATCCGCCCATGATGCCGAAATTCATGATGACGGTGAGGGCATAGATATGGAAAAGCGGCAGGACGGCCATGACCTTTTCCTCGCCATCCATCAGTACACCGTCGGGGCCGTCCTGCATCGCGCGCAGTTGCTGACAGGCCGCGACAAGGTTGCGGTGGCTCAGCATGGCGCCTTTCGGCAGGCCCGTGGTGCCGCCGGTATATTGCAGCACGGCGATTTTTTCGGACGGATCGGCGACGGGCGCGGCCTCGCCCTTGCCGTCATTGTCGAGAAGCTGTTTATAGCTGATATGCTGGCCGTCGGTCGGGAATTTCGCAATCTCCTTCGACTTGACGAGTGGATAGAGGAAGTTCTTCGGAAAGGGCAATACTTCCTTCAGGTTGCCGACAATGATTTTCTGAAGCCTGGTCTCGCCCAGCATCCGGGCGATTTTCGGATAGAGTACTTCAAGGTCAAGGGTGACGATGAAGTCGGTATGGCTATCCTCGATCTTGTGGCGGAGTTCGCGTTCTGCATCGAGCGGGGAATAATTGACGACCGTGCCGCCCGCCTTCAGGATGCCGAAGAAGCAGACAATATAATGCGGCGTATTGGGAAGATAGAGACCGACATGCACGCCGTCCCGGACGCCAAGGGCGCGAAAGCCTTTCGCCGCCCGATTGACCATATTGTCGAGCTCCGTATAGGTGATCTGCTTGCCCATGAAGTCGATCACATAGTTGTTCGGCCATTTCTCAACCGCTTCATCCAGAAGGGCATAGACCGGTGCATTTTCGATCTCAATTTCCCATTTCACCCCACGCGGGTATGACTTTTCCCAAAGAAAATCTGACATGCTGCTCCCTCGATACTGAATTGCTCCCTGACTCTGAAAGGTACGTCGCAACGGCCCGGCGGGTCAATGGAAAGCGTTATATAAGCGTTATATAAGCGTTATTTGTGATTATTCGGGCGGAGCGCGCGATTCAGAGCCCGTCCTGACCCGAGCCGCAGATGATCACGCCGACCTTTTCGCTTTTTGCCGGAACATAGGTGCCGGAACGAAGCGCGGCGATAGCGGCGGCGGCGGCAAGCTCCACGGCAAGGCCGCAGGTCTGCCAGAGCCATTTCGCGGCCTCCTCCATCGCCTCGTCCGTCACAAGGACGATGTCATCGACATTTTTCGAGATGATGGAAAGATTGACTTCGGCGCTTTGGCGCGGGGCGAGAGTGTTGGCCCGCGTCTCGATCTTGTCCAGTATGACAAGGCGGCCCGCATCGATGCTGTTCTTCAACGTGGGTGCGCCGGTTGCCTCCACGCCGATCACCTTGATATCCGGGCGGACGGCCTTCACGGCGGAGGAGACGCCGGAGATAAGCCCGCCACCGCCGATCGCCACCATCAGCACATCGACATCCGGGATCTGGTTGATCACCTCAAGACCAAGGGTGCCCTGCCCCGCGATCACGCTCTCATCGGCGAAGGGATGGACATAGGTCATGCCTTTTTCCGCCGCTTGAAGGGCGAGGGCATTGGCATCGTCCCAGACCGCGCCCTCGACAATCACGTCAGTTGCGATTTTTTTCAGCTTGTCGATTTTGGATTGCGGCGTATTGGTGGGAAGATAAATGCTGGTGCGCGTGCCCGTCATGGCGCCCGCCGTCGCGACGCCCATGCCGTGGTTGCCGCCCGATGCCGTGACCAGCCCTTTTTCAAGCGCGGCGGCATCAAGGCCAAGCACGGTATTGAGCGCTCCCCGGATCTTGAAGGAGCCGGAAATCTGTAAAGACTCCAGTTTCAGCGTCACGTTCTGGCCGTTATCCAGTGTGACATCCAGGACGGGTGTCTTGCGAATACGGCCCAAAAGGCGGTCACGGGCGGCTTCGATCAGGGAGAGGGGGAGAATTGAACTCATAGAATCTACTTTCCGATAATTTTCCAGATGCCGTCGGCCGTCATGATTTTCTCGCCCCGGGCGACAAGCTCGCCCCGGATGAAGACGACACTGACGCCATGGCGGCTGATTTCGTAATTCACCTCGATCCAGTCGCCGACGCGCCCTGCAGAGACGAAATCGCAGTTGAGGCTGATGGTGGCGCAGCGCTTTCTGCCGACCAGCCGCCAGATGATATTGCCAAGAGCCTCGTCGAGGAAACTCATCATCATGCCACCATGGACAATCCCGTTGGCGTTGGCATGGCTTTCATCGGCCAAAAAGCCATAGGTATATTGTTCCCCGTCGCGTTTGAAGTAAAGCGGGCCGATCTTGTCGACATAGCCGCTGCGGGCGGCAAAAGGGCGGAAGCCCTCCGGGATAGAGGCACTTGTCATTGAAAGGTCTCGATATTGTTATTTTCCCCCAAAGTATGGTCAATCCCGGCATTTCTGCAAGCGCGAAGAATGCTTTTTCACAATGACTTGACGCGGCAGGGGACGAAGGTGTTACCCTTAAGACGGGCGAAACGAAAAGAGGATGTTATGAGTGGACAATGCTGCGGGACGGATTGCGCAGGCGGGAACAGCGGGCTGAGAGATAGCCGTTACCGACGGGTGCTCTGGATTGCGCTTGTCGTAAACGCTGTCATGTTCCTCATCGAGATTGGCGCCGGTATCGCGTCCGGTTCCTCCTCCCTGCTTGCCGATGCGCTTGATTTTCTGGGGGATGCGGGGAACTACGGAATCAGTCTTTTTGTCTTCTCCATGGCGCTTCGCGCGCGCGCCTCCGCGGCCTTGCTCAAGGGGCTTGTGATGGGTGGCTTTGGCCTCTGGGTGATCGGCTCGACGATCTGGCATGCGGCCATGGGCACTCTGCCGGATGCAGGAACCATGGGGATTGTCGGCTTTGCCGGACTTGTCGCCAATGCGTCGGTCTTTGCGCTGCTCTTTGCCTATCGTGCGGGCGACAGCAATATGCGGTCCGTCTGGATCTGCACCCGCAATGACGTGATCGGGAATATTGCGGTTCTTCTCGCAGCGGCGGGTGTGTTCGGCGCCAAGGCGGGCTGGCCCGATCTTCTCGTGGCGGCGGTCATGGCGGGGCTTGCCTTGCAGGGCGCATTCGTTGTGATTGCTCATGCGCGGACGGAGATGCGCAGGGAGACGGGAAAGAACGCCTCTCCTTCTCACGCCTGAACGGGGGATCATTCCTTCTTCACATAGCCGTTGCGGATGGCATTCTCGACGCATTCCTCCTTTTCGGCATAGCCCTGGGTCGAGGCGCCGACGATCCGTCCGTTCGGGGCCGTCCGGCGCCAGAGCCATTTATGATGCTTCTCGCTATGGTCCTGATAGAATTCCCACTTGTCTCTGTCGCCCGTTTCTTTCATGCTCATCTCCGTTCAATATATGTTGGCAGACGGCTGCAGAGGCGCATTTGTGACGAAATGCGAAAAGCCTGTGTTCCGCCCGCAGGGAGGAGCGCTGAATGAAAACCGTAAAAATTGAAATCGCGAAAGTTTATGTGCCCGTCAAGACGCAGAAAAGCCTAAGCCCGCACCGGGTTGAGGCGCTTGCCAACGACATTCTGGAAAACGGTCAGAAAAGCCCGATCCAGGTGCGCCTCGGCAAGGATCGCTATGTCCTGATCGAGGGACATCACCGACTGGAGGCAATGAAGGCGCTTGGTGAGGAACTGATCGATGTGGTGATCGTTCAGGCCCGCCGATTCTGAAAATCAGCCGGACGGGCCCGCTGCATTCTCCATCAGGCGGCGGTAGTACTGGATCACTTCTATATAATTGTCGATCATGATCCGCTCGTTCGTGCCATGGACACGGGAAAGATCCTCGGGCCCGAAGCGCATCGGGATGAAGCGGTAATTGTTATCCGAAATGCTTTCGTAATTCTTGCTGTCGGAGCCCGCCAGCATCAGTCCGGGGGAGACGAGAACGTTCGGGAAAAGCTCCCGGATTGTCTTTTCGATGGCCTTGTATCCTTCGCTTTTCCGGCTCGAAACCCGGCTCGGCTCGTTCCCCTGCAGGCGCTGGATAGTGATATCCGGATCATTGATGACCTTCTTCACATGCGCTTCCACCTCCTTCATGGTGGTGCCAGGCAGCAGGCGGAAATTGACGGTTGCACTTGCGCTTGCCGGGAGAACATTATCCTTTGCGCCGCCCTTGATGACGGTGACCGCCGTCGTCGTCCGCACCATGGCGTTGGTCGCCCCGCCCTTGCCAAGCTCTTTCAGAAGAAGCGGTTCGGTCAGCCAGCGGTTGGAAATGACGGCCCGTGCCGCAAAGGGCATATAGGGGGCGAGGCTGTCGAACATATCCACCGCCGGGCTTTGCAATACGGCGGGGAAGCGGTTATCTTCCAGCCGGTCAATGGCGCGGGCCAGCTTGCCGATGGCGGTTGTCTTCGCGGGCATGGAGGAATGGCCGCCGGTCGCTGTCGCGGTCAATTGCAGGGTGAGATATCCTTTTTCCGCAAGGGCGATAAAGGCGATGGGTTCGCTAACTCCCGGCATCACGCCCTGCACGATGACCATTCCCTCGTCATCGGAAAAGGCGAGCCGGACGCCCCGGGATTTCAGAAGCTCGGCGATTTTGGCGGCGCCTTTTTCACCGCCAACTTCCTCATCATGGCCGAAGCCGAAATAGATCGTCCGTTCGGGCTGGAATCCCGCTTTCAGTTCCAGCTCCGCCGCCTCCAGAATGCCGAAGACGGAAAATTTATCGTCCAGCGTGCCGCGCCCCCAGATCGCGCCATCGGCAATCTCGCCAGAGAAGGGGCCGTGCTTCCATTCCCCCTCCGTTCCCTTTTCGACCGGCACCACATCCATATGTCCCATCAGGAGGACGGGTTTCAGCTTCGGATCGCTCCCCTCCCATGTGTAAAGAAGGCTATGGCCGTTCACAACCTCGCGTTTCAGCTTTTGCGAAACCAGCGGGTAGGAGCTGTTGATCAAAAGATGCAGTCGGTCGAATTCCTCCGCTGCGACCGGATCATTGGTTCCGGTCGAGATGGTCGGGATGCGCACGGCTTCGGCGAGGCGCCCGACGGCGGCCTTCACGTCAAAGTCCGACATGGCGACCGGCTTCACGTTGTTCTCGCTTGGTGAATTAAAGAGGGTCCGGATCAGGATAACAGCCAGCAGGACAAGGACGACGCCTCCGATAAAAAGTCCGGCCTTTTTCCACATGACTGCCTGCCTCCCGCGTCGTCCATTTCGAATGAATTCTTTGTTTGCAGGGTGCCGGATGGCGGCTACAATAGCAAACAAAAAGGGAGCGGGCATATGATCAAGGAGGAACGCCGGACAGCTATCGCGGAAGCGGTCGCTCGCATCCGGGAGCGCACGGCAGGACAGGATGTTACGCCGGAGCTGCTCGACGATATCAAACAGCAGCTATTGCATCTTGCGGGCAAGACCCATCTTTTCAGCGTCGCGGATTTTCCGCCGCCCGAAGAAGGATCGAAGCGCAACAGCTGCCTCTATCGCCTGTCGGAGGATGAGGATCACCGTTTTGCGCTTTACCTCAATGTCGCGGGCGGCAAGGTGAGCGCGCCGCCCCATGACCATACGACCTGGGCGGTGATTGTCGGCATCGAGGGGCAGGAGGAAAACCGCTTCTACCGCCGGAAACAAGATGGCGTCGAACAGACGGGCCGCGCGATGGTGGAGCCGGGGGCGGGCATCGCCCTGATGCCGGACGATCTGCATACCATCCATATCGAGGCGGAGGCGCCGGTTCTCAACTTCCATATGTATGGCCTTGGACTTGAACAGCTCGATGGCCGGAATTTCTGGAACGCGCGGGAAAATTGCTGGAAAGTCTTTCCGGCCCATACGGATATCCGCGAGGCGCGCCTGTGAGCGATAAAATGATTGCGCCGTCGGCCCTTCGCGAGATCATGAAGGAGGGAGCGGAATATGCCCTCCTCGATGTGCGGGAGCATGGCGTCCATGCGGAAGGTCATCCTTTCTTTGCCGTGCCACTTCCTTTGAGCCGTCTTGATCTTGATGCACAAAGACTGCTGCCCAGAAAATCCGTGCCGCTTTATCTTCTCGATCAGGGGGGCGATTTGCCGCTTGCACGGCGCGCCGCTGAAACTCTCGCAAAACTCGGCTATAGCGATGTCACGCTCGTTGACGGCGGGGTGGAAGCCTGGCGCGAAGCAGGGTTTGAGCTTTTCTCCGGCGTCAATGTGCCGAGCAAGGCTTTCGGTGAATTTGTTGAGGAAACCTACAATACGCCTCGCGTCACGGCAGAGGAACTGGCCGCCCGCCAGAAGCGCGGCGAAAAGATTGTCATTCTCGACAGCCGCCCCTATCCCGAGTTCCACCGCATGTCCATTCCGGGCGGGATCGACATGCCGGGGGCGGAGCTGGTCCATCGCGTTTTCGAAAGCGTGAGCGACGAGACGACGCAGATCATCGTCAATTGCGCGGGCCGCACCCGCAGCATCATTGGCGCGCAATCCCTGATCAATGCGGGGCTTGCCAATCCGGTCGCGGCATTGAAAGACGGGACCATGGGCTGGTATCTGGCAGGCCAGAAACTCGCCCATCGCGAGGATACGGTGGCTCCCCTGCCTGCAGAAGAGGCCTTGCAGCGAAGCCAGAGCGCGGCCCGCGCCGTCGCCGCAAAATTCAAGGTGCCGGAGGCCGACAAGGCCATGCTCGAAGGATTTCAAAGGGAGAGCGGGACGCGGAGCCTTTTCCTCCTCGATATGCGGGATGAAGCGGAATACCTTGAAGGGCATATGCCAGGATCGCAGCATGCGCCGGGCGGGCAGCTCGTTCAGGCGACCGATGAATATGTCGGTGTGCGCAACGCGCGGCTTGTTCTCATTGATACCGAAGGGGTGCGGGCGGTGATGACGGCTTCCTGGCTCCTGCAGATGGGCTGGCCGGAGGTTTATGTGCTGAAGGCCGAGGCGAGCGATCTCGCCGAGACGGGCGAATTGTCTGGGCCCGCAATAGAAACCTCCCCCGTCATCACGCCGTTTGAGCTCGATGCCGTTCTGGCCTCCGGCGAGGCGGTGGCGGTGGTCGATATCGGCACCTCCCTCGACTATCGGGCGGGGCATGTGCCGGGGGCCTATTGGGCGATCCGCGCGCGGCTTAAGGAAGACCTTATTTTCATTCCGCCAGTGGGGCTTATCATCCTCACCTCCCGCGACGGGCGGCTTGCCCATCTTGCGGCCGAGGAAGTGTCGGCGATCCGGCCCGAGGTGATCGTCCGCGTGCTGGACGGCGGCACCCGCGCCTGGGAGAAAGCCTCGCTCCCCCTTGAAAGCGGGGAAACCCGGCTTTTGAGCAAGACCGACGATATCTGGTACAAGCCCTATGACAAGGGCGACCCCGAGGAAGTGAAGCGCCGGATGCAGGACTATCTGACATGGGAGGTCGGGCTGATGAAACAGATCGAGCGTGAAGGGCTGGTGCGATTCCGAAAGGCAGGGGAATAGGCCATGCAGCAGGCGCATTTTAAAACCGTATTTCAATCGCTTTCCGTCGCGGAATCCGGCTCTTGCACGGACGGCGCGGGCGGAATAAAACCAACTTCTTGCAAAGCGGTAAAACCCGGCCTAGCATAAGGCCAAATGGGCACGGTAGAAGCCCATGTGCATAATGGAGAAAACCCCAATGGACCTATCATTTAGCAAAGAAGATTTGGCCTTTCGGGACGAGGTGCGCGAGTTTCTGCAAAACTCCCTGCCTCCCGATGTGAAGGACCGGTGCGACCGGGGCCTGCATCCAACCCGCGAAGGACAGATCCGCTGGCAGAAAATCCTTCATGAAAAGGGTTGGATGGCCCCGAACTGGCCGAAGGAATATGGCGGGACGGGCTGGAGTATCACCCAGAAATATATCGCCGCGCATGAGTTCGGCCAGGCCTCCGCGCCGATCGCGACGCCGTTCGGTGTCAGCATGGTCGGCCCGGTCATCTATACCTTCGGCAATCAGGAGCAGAAGGACCAGTATCTGCCGCGCATCCTCGCTTCCGAAGACTGGTGGTGTCAGGGCTATAGCGAGCCGGGCTCGGGTTCCGACCTTGCCTCGCTGCAGACGAAAGCCGTGCGCGACGGCGATGACTATATCGTCAATGGCCAGAAAATCTGGACCTCCTACGCCCATTATGCCGACATGATCTTCTGCCTTGTCCGGACCGATCCGAAAGCGAAGCAGCAGGAAGGCATTTCCTTCCTTCTGATCGACATGAAGACGCCTGGCATCACGGTGAAGCCGATCTATGGCATCGACAAGGAAAACAGCCTCAACGAGGTCTTTTTCGAAGATGTCCGCGTGCCGGTCAAAAACCGCATTGGGGAGGAGAACAAGGGATGGACTTATGCGAAGTTCCTGCTCGGGAACGAGCGGACCGGCATTGCCCGCGTCGCCCGTTCAAAGCGGCAGGTCGTTCGTGTGCGGGAAATCGCTGCGGCCGAAATGAGCGGCGGCCGGCCGCTGATCGAGGATCCGGATTTCATCGCCAAGCTGACCCGGATCGAGGTCGATCTGATGGCCCTCGAATATACCGAGCTTCGTATGCTTTCCATGCTGGCGAACGGCAAGAAACTTTCGGCGGAGCCATCGCTCCTCAAGATCCGGGGGACGGAAATCCAGCAGCGGCTGACCGAACTGATGGTCGAAAGCCTCGGTATGTATGGCGCGCCCTACGAGCCCGAACGGGATTATGCGGGCCGCAACGACATCCATCCGGGGCCGGACTATGCGCATGGCCCGATGGCCGAGCATCTCTATCTTCGCGCGGCCACCATTTATGGCGGCAGTAATGAAATTCAACGTAACATCGTCTCCAAGATGGTTCTGGGACTTTAGGGAATAAGAAAAATGGATTTTGAACTTTCGGACGAGCAAGGCATGCTGAAGGACAGCGTCGAGCGCTTTGTAAAGGATAACTATTCCTCGGAGGCCCGGGCGAAGCTGGCCGATAGCGAAGCCGGTTTCAGCGAAGATCACTGGAAAATGATGGCGGAGCTTGGCTGGCTCGGCATGCCCTTCGCGGAAGAGGTCGGCGGTTTCGGCGGCGGTGCGGTCGAGACGGCGATCATGATGGAATGCATGGGGCGCGGACTGGTGTTGGAGCCTTTCCTCGCGACCGTTATTCTGGGGGGCGGCTTGGTCACGGAAGCCGGCAGCGCCGATCAGATCGAGGCGATCATCCCCGCCGTGATCGAAGGCAATATGAAGCTCGCCTTCGCCTATGCCGAACCGAAGTCCCGCTTCGATCTCAATAATGTCGAGACCACGGCCTCCAAATCCGGCGACGGCTATGTGCTGAACGGCCATAAATCGGTTGTCTATCACGGCACGGCGGCGGACAAGATCATCGTCTCCGCGCGTACCTCGGGCAATGCGATGGATGAAGACGGCATCTCCCTCTTCCTCGTCGATAATGGCGCCAGCGGTCTCACCCGGCGCGACTATCGCACGGTCGATGGCCAGCGGGCCGCCGATTTCACATTAGAAAATCTGAAGGTCGGTGCGGATGCGCTTCTTGGTGTAGAAGGCAAGGCCTATCCCGTCATCGAGAAGGTGGTCGAGCGGGCCATCGGCGCGCTCTGTGCCGAAGCGGTCGGCGCGATGCAGCAGGCCAACGAGATCACCAACGAATATATCAAGGAACGCAAGCAGTTCGGTGTGCCGATCGGCAAGTTCCAGGTGCTGCAGCATCGCATGGTCGATATGTATATGGAGGCGGAGCAGTCCAAATCCATGTCCGACATGGTGGCGATGAAACTCTCCCTTGAGGACGAAAAAGAGCGCAAGCGCGCCGTTGCCGCCGCCAAGGCACAGGTTGGCAAGGCCGCCAAGTTCGTCGGCCAGCAGTCAATCCAGTTGCATGGCGGCATGGGCATGACCGATGAATATTCCATCGGCCATTATTTCAAGCGCCTGACGACAATTGAAATGCTGTTCGGCAATACCGACTATCACTTCAAGAAATTCGCCGAACTGTCGGCCTAAAGCTGCCGCACTGGGTTTCAAATTAGGGCCTGGGACGAAAGATCGTCCCAGGCTCTTTTTGTTTATATTCAAGTGATTGAATATAGCTTTGGTTCTTTGCGTTTTGTGGGTTAATATGTTGAATATAAACGGGTTAGCAGGAAAATAATTTGGCCATCAAGGAACATCCACCGCAAGGATCTGTGGTAACGGTTGACTATCGGAGCGGGTTCAAAGTTCCGGAAATGGACAAAAAACGATTGGCAGTTGTTTTGTCTCCCAACATCCGCGCCCGCGTTAAATTGGTAACAGTTGTTCCTTTAAGCCTAACAGCACCAGATAAAGTTTTGCCATTTCACAAGCAGATAGACATACCGTTTCAATTGCCGCCTGAGTGGGGTAATCGTGATAGATGGATTAAAGGTGATATGGTCAACGCGGTTGGGTTTCACAGAGTGGATTTGCTGCGTCTTGGAAAAGATCGAAACGGAAAGAGAATCTATCAAATGAGCATCCTTCCGGACGAAATGCTAAAAGAAGTTCGTAAATGTGTCCTTCACGGGATGGGGCTGTCTTCATTGACAAAACACCTCTAGTTGACTATATGAGGGTCAGAGGCTCTGCTCATGTCATCCTCGTCTAAGACCCTACCAAGGGCCGCTGGTCACCTGAACGAAAGCAAGTTCTCGACCAGCGTCGTCTTCAAATCAGCAAGATCTGCGACAACTTATACGGCTTTTTTTACTGGCCGTAGACAGCTTCCTTGAAATGGCGGCGGCAGAGCGCGACATAGCGGTCATTACCGCCAATTTCCTTCTGCGCGCCTTCGCGGACGGGCGCGCCCGTCTCGTCCACTCGGATGACCATGGTCGCCTTCTTGCCGCAATGGCAGATGGTCTTGAGTTCGCGGAGTTCGTCCGCCCAGGCAAGGAGATACTGGCTCCCTTCAAAAAGATTGCCCTGGAAGTCCGTCCGGAGGCCGTAGGCAAGTACGGGGATATTGAGCCTGTCCGTCACCTCCGATAGCTGGAAGACCTGCTCCCGCGTCAGGAACTGGCTTTCATCCACCATCACGCAGTCGATTTTTTTCGTCTCGTTTGCAGCACGGACTACCTCGAACAGATCGGTATCATTCGCGAACAGGCTCGCCTCTGCCGCGAGGCCGATGCGTGACGCGATCTTGCCGACGCCATAGCGATCATCAAGTGCCGCCGTAAAAAGGAAAGGGCGCATGCCCCGCTCCTGATAGTTGAAGCTCGACTGCAGCAAGGTCGTCGATTTGCCGGCATTCATGGTGGAATAGTTGAAATAGAGCTTGGCCATGATCACTCACAGGACGGCGGGGAGGTAAATCCGCGCCAGACAAAGGGTTGACGGGAATAGGAAAGATAAAGCGGGTGACCGGGCAAGCCGCCCTTGGTCAGAGACAAGACATGCGGCGTGACGTCATGTGCTTGAAGAAGGGCCACAACCTCCGCATGGCGGTTCTGATGCGCGCCGTGACTGCCCCAGGCGCAGATCACCATATCGGCGGCGCGGGCGGCGGATAGCATCGCGTCGTCATTCTCGGGGCCTATGGGGCGGGCGGCGGCCTTCAAATCCTTCGGGCTGGTCGCGCGATAACCGAAAAGATTGACAACCTCCAATCCGCCAAAGCCCATATCCACGGCGCGGCGGTGGCAGCGCTCGATCGTCGGATCGTTCCGGTCCGCATCCGCCGTCGAGGGGTTGAGCATGATGAAGGCGACGGTCGGGCCTTCCTCCCAGCGGCGCCAGAGACGATAGCGATAATAGCCGCATGGGCTGAAATCCGCGCCGCTCTCGGCGAAAAAGTCAGCGTCCATCGGCGGCCTCCTCCGGGAAAGGCGTGCCCTTCGTTCCTTCCTGCCAGAGCGGGCGCTTCTTCATGACGTTTGCGAAGTCATCGGAGGAAAGGAACTTGTCAAGCCAGCCGTGCAAAAGCGGATAGGGTGCCGCATCGAACCAGGCGCGGTCGCTGTTCGCGAACTGGCGAATGAAGGGAAAAATCGCCATATCGGCGAAACTCATTTCCGCGCCCGTGAGGTACGGCGAATTGACAAGCCGGTCTTCAAGCTTTTTAAGAAATTCCTCCCCTTCCATGCGATAGGCCTCGCGGGATTTTTCTGGGAAACGGACATGATATTTATAATGATCGAGGGCGCGTTTGAACGGTCCGTCATTCTCTGCGATCAGATCGAAGATGTCCTGTCGTACAGGTCCCTCTTCGGGAAGGCGATGTGCGGGATCGTTTTCCGAAAACGCCCAGCGCATGATATCAAGGCTTTCTTCCAGAACCGTCCCGCCCGGGAGAAGTAAAACCGGCACCGTCGCCTTGGGGCTCACCTCGACCATCTCCGCGGGCTTGTCCTTTAACAGGATATCGCGAAGCTCCACCGTCACGCCCGCATAGAGGATGGCCATCCGGCTTCTCATGGCATAGGGGCAGCGGCGAAAGCTGTAGAGGACCGGTAAGTTCGGCGCATCCTCGTTATGTCGTGCAGGTTTGGTCATGCCGCCCGGGTCTTGATAGAAGTCTCAAAGTCCGGTTTTGTAACGCAGACGGCGCCGGATTACCAGCGCAACCGGTTTACCCGGCGGCGCATGGCGGCGCGCAAGGTCTCTTTGCGTTCATACTCGACATCAACGACCGGCTCTTCATCCGGAAATTCAAAATCGGGGATATCTTCCGGTGCTTCGTCGGCCATTTCCTTTGCTTCGAACCGCTCTGTCTCTCGCGCCTGGGAAGGGGGGAATTCTTCAGTCCGGCTCGGGTGCAGATCAACCACATCCGGCTTTTCCTGAAGCCGTGTGCGGGTCGGCGATTTCAAAAGATCAATTTCGTCGGGCTCCAGATCGGGAGAGATGAAATATTCGGTTGGTTCCGAATCGACTTCCGGCATCATATCCGCCCGGTAGCGCCGACTGCCTTGCGGGGTGTGGCGTCCGAAAGTCATCTGCGGGGCCGGCTCGGCAAATTCGATCGGTTCTTTGTAGGTTTCGAAAACTTCCATGGTCGGCGGCGGCGTGAACTTCATCCGCTCGGCCTTCTCCCTCGCTTTTTTCTTTGTCTTTTTTCTTTTCTTCTTCGTTTTTGTCACAGCCTCGTCATAACCAGCGGCCCGTTGAGAAGAGAAAACTCCTTCCGTCTGCTGAAGAGCCGGCAGATTGGTTTCGATTTTATCAACCAGAGCGAGAACAGCTTCGCTTAGGCGCTTGTTTTTCGCGCGCAATTGCTCATTTTCGGCCATAAGGTACTGTTCCCGCACCGACACCATATCGGTATGGCCAAACAGAGATCTTGTGCGGTTATGCCGAGCGAAACTCATGTGCGGCGCGTTACATCCATTCCATCAATTATGAGAACAAGTCCATTCGCCCGAAAGACCCATCGGCGACTTTCGGCAGCGTCCGTTATTTTAACGGGATCGCTCCCCTGAAACCACTCAAAAAAAAACAAAATTATGGTTAATAGAGGTAAATCCTGCTAAAATTTTACCTAATCGAAAGTTGTCATAAAATTTGCGCAGAATATTAACCATAATAACGCGGATATATATATTGTGAATCGGACCTCCGGCCCTATGATGCGGGAGCGCGAATCAGCTGTTTATGGTTAACAAGCCCTAGCTTTTCCAGGCGTTTTCCAGCCCATTACTTTATTTTCCGCAGGTTTTCGATTTTGCAACTTCCGGTCGCGAAGGTGGTCTTGATCTGGCAATAGCGGTTCATGTTAACCACATAATTCCCGCCGCAGCCCTTGAAACTGACCCAGCCTTGATAGTTATATTCCTCGCCGGATTCGCTGTCGGAAATGACATCCTTAATATAGTCGATCTTGCTGATCTTGTCGCGGTCGATCTTTTCCTTATCGAGCTCCTGCTCAACCACCGGCGCGCAGTCCTTGGCATCATAAGCCGCGATACTTTTCTGCAAATAATCCGCCGCCTGTGTCGCGTTCGGCAAGGTGAGGGCGAGCGCCACCATGCTAAGAAATGTGGTGCGTGAAGGTTTCATCGAAATTACTCCGTTCCGATTTATCGCTTTGTTCTTGTTACTTTCTCATGTATGGCGGCGGCGTCCGCTTTCAAACGATTTTAATCTCGATTGGGGAGAGGTCGCCGACAGTGCCAACCACCGCATCGCCGACTTTAAGCGGGCCGACGCCTGCAGGCGTGCCGGTATAGATAAGATCGCCGGGTTTCAACTCGAACTCTGCCGAAAGGAAGACGATCACATCGTCGATCGACCAGATGAGATCGGAAATATTGGCGGATTGGCGCGTCTCTCCATTGACGGTAAGGCGGATATCGGCCGTCTCGATATCGCCCGCATCGGCGGCCGACGTAATGGCGGCGCAAGGGGCGGAATTATCGAAAGCCTTTCCGCTGTCCCAGGGGCGGCCTTTGTCTTTCGCCTTTTTCTGCAAATCGCGGCGGGTGAGGTCGATCCCGGCGGCATAGCCGAAGACATGGCTGCGCGCGTCCTCTTTCGCGATGTTCTTGCCTTCCTTGCCGATGGCGACGACGAGCTCCATCTCGAAATGGAAATTCTCCGTCGCGCTCGGGTAGGGAATATCGCTACCGCTCATCACCACCGCATCCGCGGGCTTGGTGAAGAAGAACGGCGGCTCCCGGTCCGGATCGCCCCCCATCTCACGCGCATGTTCGGCATAGTTGCGGCCGACGCAGAAAATCCGGCGGACCGGAAACGAACGCTCCACCCCGGCAACGGGAACGGAGGGGATTTCGGCGGGGGTAAAAAGATATGCCATATTGTAAATTGCTTTCTTAATCCGGCGGGGCCGCCGAATGTCTGTTGTAAGGGGCTTTTGCGGCGTTATACTAGGGCCAAACAAAAAAGAAGAAAAGGGAGCTTTGCAATGAACCAGTGGCAGATCGGCAAGGTCCGGATCACCCGCGTTGTCGAGGTGGAGATGGCGGGCGGAACCCGCTTCATCCTGCCCCAGGCGACCCCCGATGCGGTGCGCCCGCTTGACTGGATGGTGCCGCATTTCGCGACCGAGGCGGGCAAGCTGATCATGAGCATCCATGCGCTCATCATCGATACGGGATCGCGGCGCATTATCGTCGATACATGCCTTGGCAATGACAAGAAGCGGGAAATTCCGGCATGGAACATGCTACAGACGACATTCCTCGCGGATCTGGAAGCCGCCGGATACCCACGCGACAGCATCGATACGGTGCTCTGCACGCATCTGCATGTTGATCATGTGGGCTGGAATACCATGCTTCAGAATGGAAAATGGGTGCCGACTTTCCCGAACGCGCGCTACCTTCTCGGCGATATTGAATGGCAGCATTGGCAGAAGACGGAGCAAGCGGAGTTTGGCGATGTCATCGCCGATTCGGTCGCGCCGGTCGTCGAGGCGGGCCTCGCCGATTTCGTCGCGATGGATCATAGGATCTGTGAAGAGGTGAGCCTGTTCCCCTCGCCGGGTCATACGCCGGGCCATGTCTGCGTCC